>DATFSG010000238.1:0-4838 GCA_035262765.1 Gaiellaceae bacterium
AAGCTGATCCAGGCCGCGGACTTCGACATCAAGAAGGCCGAGACCGGGATCATCTACATCGACGAGGTGGACAAGATCGCGCGCAAGGCGGACAACCCGTCGATCACGCGCGACGTGTCGGGCGAGGGCGTGCAGCAGGCGTTGCTGAAGATCCTCGAGGGGACGGTGGCCTCGGTGCCGCCGCAGGGCGGGCGCAAGCACCCGCACCAGGAGTTTCTCTCGATCGATACGACCAACATCCTTTTCATCTGCGGCGGCGCATTCGCCGGCCTCGACAAGATCATCGCGCGCCGCATAGGTAAGAACGCCGTCGGCTTCGGCGCCGACATCCGCTCGAAGCACGACGTCGAGTCGTCGGAGTTGCTCGCCGACGTGATGCCTGAGGATCTTTTGAACTTCGGCCTGATCCCGGAGTTCATTGGCCGGCTCCCCGTCGTCTCCGCCGTGCACCAGCTGCGGCGCGAGGATCTCGTGCAGATCCTCGAGGAGCCCAAGAACGCGCTCGTCAAGCAGTACCAGCGCTTCTTCGGGTACGACGGCATCGAGCTCGTCTTCACCGACGACGCGATGTGGGAGATCGCCGACCGCGCGCTCGAGCGCGAGACCGGCGCCCGCGGCCTGCGCTCGATCATCGAGGCGGCCTTGCTCGACGTGATGTTCGAGTTGCCGTCCCGCCGCGACGTCACCAAGTGCGTGATCACGAAGGAGACGATCTCGCAGGGAATCCGTCCGACGCTCGTCACGAGCGCCGAGGCCGCGGAGCCCGACGAGCCCGTCGAGCAGACCGCCTAGTAGCCTTCCCGAGATGAAGACGATCGCCGCGATCGTCGGAGCTCTCTCGCTGGCTGCAGCCGGCTACGCGGCTCAGGCCGGCGCAAGCGCCGGGCGCGGAACGTGCGCGGCATACAACCCGCACTTCCCGTCCGCCAGGCACTTCTCGAAGGCGATCGACAATCCGTACTTCCCGCTGCCGGTCGGCCGCACGTTCGTCTATCGCGGGGTCGAGAACGGCAAGAAGGAGCTTGACCGGATGCACGTCACCGGGCGGACGAAGAACATCGCAGGGATCACCGCTACGGTCGTGAGCGACAACGTCTACGAGCCCGCGCCGAAGCTCCTGGAGAAGACCTTCGACTACTACGCGCAGGACGACAAGGGGAACGTCTGGTACCTCGGCGAGGACACGCGGGAGTTCCTGCGTGGCGGCAAGGTCGACCGCTCGGGCTCCTGGCTCACGGGCGTCGAGGGTGCGAAACCGGGCCTGATCATGGAGGCCGATCCGCAAGTGCCCGACGCTTACCGGCAGGAGTGCCTGTCGGGCGAGGCGGAGGACCTGGCGTGGGTGGTCGGCCGAGGCGGCTCCGAGCATCTCCTGCGAACGCTGGAGTTCTCACCCCTCGAGCCGTCGGTCGTCGAGCGGAAGATCTACCGCCCGCGAGTCGGGACCGTCTCCGAGCAGCAACTCTCGGGCGGCCACGAGACGCTCAAGCTCGTGCGCGTGACCGGCTGAGCGACACCGGCCCGCGCGCGGTCGCGTAGCTTTCCGCGTATGAGCACGATCGAGGTTGGGGCCGAGTTCGGGCCGTCGTCGTGGATCGAGGTGCCGCAGGAGAAGATCCAGGCTTTCGCCGACACGACCGAAGACCACAACTTCATCCACGTCGATCGCGAGATGGCGGCGCAGACGCCGTTCGGCGGCACGGTCGCGCACGGGTATCTGACGCTCTCGCTGCTGCCGGCGATGTCGTACGAGGTGATCCCGCACAACGATCCCGGCGCGGGCATGGCGCTCAACTACGGGCTGAACAAGGTGCGGTTCCCGGCCCCGGTTCCTTCCGGTTCGCGCGTGCGCGGCACGTTCCGCGTCGACGCGGTCCGGGAAGAGGACTGGGGGCGCGAGACCGTGATGACGGCGACGATCGAGCGCGAGGACGGGGACAAGCCCGTCTGCGTCGCCGAGGTCGTGTACCGGTACTACCACCTCTAGCCTGGATCCCAGATCGCGACTGTTACGCCGTAGGTGGGGCTAACATCCGACGCCTCGGGTAGATTTGGGATCCGAAATCAACCGGCGAGGAGGCGAGATGATCCAGGACGCGGCACGGGAACTCGAGACTCAATGGAGCACCGATGAGCGCTGGAGCGGGATCGAGCGCACCTACACCGCCGAGGACGTCGTCCGCCTGCGCGGCTCCGTCGTCGAGGAGCACACACTCGCGCGGCTCGGTTCCGAGCGCCTGTGGCAGCTGATCCAGGCCGAGCAGCCCGTCCGCGCCCTGGGCGCGCTCACCGGCGGCCAGGCCGTCCAGATGGTGCGCGCCGGTCTCGAGGCGATCTACCTCTCCGGCTGGCAGGTGGCCGCCGACGCGAACCTCGCGGGCGCGACCTACCCCGACCAGAGCCTCTATCCCGTGAACAGCGTCCCGGCCGTCGTCCGCCGCTTCAACAACGCGCTGCTCCGGGCCGACCAGATCGACTGCGCGGAGGGACGGAACGAGACGCACTGGCTCGCGCCGATCCTCGCCGATGCAGAGGCCGGCTTCGGCGGCCCGCTCAACGCCTTCGAGTTGATGCGCGCGATGATCGAGGCCGGAGCCGCCGGCGTCCACTTCGAGGACCAGCTCAGCTCCGAGAAGAAGTGCGGCCACCTCGGCGGCAAGGTGCTCGTGCCGACGCAGCAGTTCGTCCGGACGCTCAGCGCTGCCCGGCTCGCCGCCGACGTCTGCGGCGTCCCGACTGTGCTCGTCGCGCGCACCGACGCGCTCTCGGCCGCGCTCCTCACGAGCGACGTCGACGAATACGACCGCGACTTCGTGACCGGCGAGCGGACTGCGGAGGGCTTCCACCGCGTCCGCGACGGCATCGACGCGGCCATCTCGCGCGGCCTCGCCTACGCGCCGTACGCCGACCTCGTCTGGTTCGAGACCTCGACGCCGGATCTCGGCGAGGCTCGGGAGTTCGCCGAGGCGATCCACGAGCGCTTCCCGGGCAAGCCGCTCGCCTACAACTGCTCGCCGTCCTTCAACTGGCGCCAGCACCTCGACGACGACCAGATCGCCTCGTTCCAGGAGACGCTCGGCGAGTGGGGCTACCGCTTCCTCTTCATCACGCTCGCCGGCTTCCACTCGCTCAACGCGGCGATGTTCGAGCTCGCCAGCGGCTACGCCGAGGAGCAGATGCCGGCCTACGTGCGCCTCCAGCAGCGCGAGTTCGAGCTCGAGGAGTTCGGCTACACGGCGACCCGGCACCAGCACGAGGTCGGGGCCGGCTACTTCGATCTCGTCACGCAGGCTGTCGCGCCCGACAGCGAGACGCTCGCGCTCAAGGGGTCGACCGAGGAGGCGCAGTTTACGAAGGAGCCTGTGTGAGTACGCTCGCCGAAGTGGAGATCCTCGCCCCAGCCGACGAGGAAGTCCTCACCCGCGAGGCGCTCGACTTCGTCGCGCGCCTGCATCGCGAGCTGAATCCCCGGCGCCGCGAGCTGCTCGAGCGGCGGCACGAGCGCCAGCTGGAGCTCGACGCCGGCGCGCTGCCGACCTTCCTGCCGGACACGGTGGACGTCCGCGACGCCGACTGGCGCGTGGCCGAGGCGCCGGCCGATCTCCGCGACCGCCGCTGCGAGATCACCGGCCCGGTCGACCGCAAGATGATGATCAACGCGCTCAACTCCGGCGCGCGCGTCTTCATGGCCGATTACGAGGACGCGTGCTCGCCGAAGTGGGAGAACGTCGTCGAGGGGCAGCGGAACGTGACCGACGCCGTGCGCCGCGAGATTTCCCTCGAGACGCCCGACAAAACGTACCGCCTCAACGAGGAGGTCGCCACGCTCCTGATCCGGCCGCGCGGCTGGCACCTGCCCGAGCGGCACGCGCTGGTCGACGGCGAGCAGGTCTCGGCATCGCTGTTCGACTTCGGCCTGCACATGGCGCGGAACGCGCGCGAACAGCTCGAGCGCGGCAGCGGGCCGTACTTCTACCTCCCGAAGCTCGAATCGCACCACGAGGCGCGTCTCTGGGCCGACGCGTTCGCGCTCGCGGAGCAGGAGCTCGACCTCCCGTCCGGCTCGATCCGCTGCACCGTCCTGATCGAGACGATCCTCGCAGCGTTCGAGATGGAGGAGATCCTCTACGAGCTCCGCGACTGGGGCTGCGCGCTCAACGCCGGCCGCTGGGACTACATCTTCAGCGCGATCAAGAAGTTCCGGGCACGCGACTGGGTGCTGCCCGACCGCATCCAGGTGACGATGACAGTGCCGTTCATGCGTGGGTACACGGAGCTGCTCGTCCGCTCGTGCCATCGCCGCGGCGCGCACGCGATCGGCGGCATGGCCGCCTACATCCCGTCCCGCAAGGATCCGGAGGCGAACGCGATCGCGCTGGCCAAGGTGCACGAGGATAAGGAGCGCGAGTCGGGCGACGGCTTCGACGGCTCCTGGGTCGCGCATCCCGATCTCGTGCCGACGTGCACCGAGGTCTTCGACGCCGCGCTCGGCGAGCGGCCGAACCAGCTCGAGCTGACACGCTCCGAGGTCGTGCCCGACGAGGCGGTGCTCTTGTCCATCCCGGACACGCCCGGCGAGATCACCGACGCCGGCGTGCGCACAAACGTCTCCGTCGGCGTCCGTTACCTCGACGCCTGGCTGCACGGCGTCGGCGCGGCGGCGATCGACAACCTGATGGAGGACGCCGCGACGGCCGAGATCTCCCGCTCCCAGATCTGGCAGTGGGTGCGTCACGGCCGCGTCGACGAGCAGCGCGTGCGCGACGAGATCGAGCTCGTGGAGGCCGGCGATGAGGCGAAGCAGCTCTTCGCCGCGGTCGCGCTCTCCGAGGACCTCG
>DATFSG010000239.1:0-3022 GCA_035262765.1 Gaiellaceae bacterium
GCAGGCCGCGAACGCGCCCGCCGGGCGCCAGTTGCCGAAGATCATCGCGGCGAGCGCGATGTAGCCCTTGCCGCTCGTCGTGTTGTCGATGAACGTCCCGTTCCCGGTCGGGCCGAGTGAGAGGTAGACGCCGCCGATCGCCACGAGCAGACCCGACGCTATGACTGCGCAGTAGCGGACCAGGTAGACGTTGATGCCAACGGTGTCTGCGGCACGCGGGTGCTCGCCGCAGGCCCGGATGCGCAGCCCGAGCGGCGTCTTGAAGAACACGACGTAGGCGACGATCACGAGGACGAAGCTCGCCCAGGTGAGGATGCTCAAATTGCCGATCGAGTTCTCGAGGACGTGTCCCAGTCCTCCGATGTGGACGTTCGGGACCGTTGAGACGTTGCCCGAGACCTGGCCGTTGTAGATCAGCTGGAAGAAGTAGCCGGTGATGCCGAGCGCGAGGAAGTTGATGCCTATGCCGACGACGATCTGGTCGGAGCGGAGGTGGATCGCGAAGTACGCCAGAACGACGGCCAACAGGCCGCCGGACAGCATGCCGATGAGCAGCCCGACGACCCAGCTGCCGCCCTTGTCCGAGCCGTAGACGGCCCAGAAGGCGCCCATCAGCATCATCCCCTCGAGGGCGATGTTGATGATGCCGCTCCGCTCGGAGAGCATTCCGGCGATCGCACCGAAGACGAGCGGTGTCGCGAACCCGAAAGTCTGCCCGATGAGCGTCGCGTCGAAGACCGTCTCGAGGTTCGTCGTCCCTGAGCGCGTCGCGAGGATGCCGAGGCCGATCCCGAGCAGGCCGCAAACGGCGGCGCCCCAGCCGAGCTTCCGCCGGCCGCGGGTCGCCGTCCAGATCCCGAGCGCGATGGCGACGATGCCGACGGCGATCGGCCAGAGCGGCGAGCGAGCCTCGATCGGCGGGATCGCGAGGAAGGCGGCGAACGCGCCGAGAGCGAGCGCCACGTAGCCGGTCGCCGCGGGATTCCGGAGCCGGTCGCTGACGGGGTTCTCCAGGCGCCCTCCCCAGGCGGTCATGCTGCCGCCTTCGCAGTGGAGGTTTGCTCCGCCCGCTGCGGGCGCAGCTTCTTCCGGGCGTTCCAGGCGTAGAGGATCAGGAGCTCGGCGCCGACGAAGAGGACGATCAGCCCGAGGATCACGTACGTCAGCCACGTCGCGAGCTCCGGCTGGATCACGCTCGAGCTCAGGCCGAAGGTCGTCCCTTCGAGCAGGGCGGCAAACAGCAGGGCCGAGAAGAACACCCCGACGGCCGAGTTGCGGCCGAGCAGGGCCACTCCGATGCCGAGGAATCCGACCTGGCTGACCGGGACGTCGAGCGACCCGTACTGGTAGAGATAGCCGAGCATGTCGATGCCGCCCGCAAGACCCGCGAAGGCGCCCGAGATCGCCATGGCCCGGATCAGGTTCTTCCGCACGTTGATCCCGGCATAGGCGGCCGCGTCCGGGTTGAAGCCCACGGCGCGGACCTCGTAGCCCAGCGTCGTGCGGTTGATGACCGCCCAGAAGACGACGAGGGCGCCTATCGCGATGAAGAAGCCGATGTCGAGGCCCTGGAAACCCTGGGCCCCCCAGAAGACCGGCAACTGGGCGCTGTGCACGACGGGGTCGGACACCGGGTTCGTCGACCCGCCCGGAGCCGTGTTCTGCAGCGGCCCACCGTCGCCGAAAACCCAGACCAGGAAGTAGAGGGCGGTGTAGTTCAGCATGATCGTCACGATCACCTCGTTGGCGCCGTTTATCGCCTTCAGGACGCCTGCGATCCCCGCCCACGCCGCGCCCGCGAGGGTCGCGCCGGTGATCGCGATCAGGACATGCGGAAGCGTGCTCATGCCGGCGAGGCTGACGCCGAGCCAGTTCGCCACCGCGATGCCGACGAAATACTGGCCCTGTCCCCCGATGTTGAACATCCCGCAGCGGAAGGCGAAGGCCACGGCGAGCCCGGTGAGGATGAGCGTCGTCGTCAGGATGAGCGTCTGAGTCAGGTTGTACGCGGCGATGTTCTGGGTGCTGATGGTCGGGTGGAAGATCCAGTTCAGGCCGGCGCCGTCGAAGATGTCGCGGTAGGCGGCGAGCGGGTTGTGGCCGGTGGCGAGCACCACCAGGCCGCCGATCAGGAAGGCGAGAACCACAGTCGCAACCGGCACGGCGACGCCGCCGGCCTTCTGGCTCAGCGAGATCCGGGCGGCAAGTGTCCCGGTCTCCGCCGCCTCCTGCGGCGGAGGAACGACGGGAAGCGGAGGCGGTTCGCTCATGCGGTGACCTCCTGTTTCAGGCCGACCATCTCGAAGCCGATCTGCTCCTCCGAGACCTCGCCCTCGTGCTGACCGACGATCTCGCCCTCGTAGAGGACGAGGATGCGGTCGGAGAGCGAGAAGATCTCGTCGAGCTCGAGCGACACGAGCAGGATCGCGCGTCCCTCGTCCCGCTCGGTCACGAGGCGACGGTGGAGATACTCGATCGCGCCGACGTCGATGCCGCGCGTGGGCTGCGCCGCGATCAGCGCCGTCGGATCCCGGGCGACTTCCCGCGCGACCACGAGCTTCTGTTGGTTGCCGCCCGAGAGCGCTCTGGCCCGGGTCAGCGGGCCACCGCCGCGCACGTCGAACTCCTTGATCAGAACGCGGGCGCGCTCGATCAGCCTGCCGGGGTAGAGCCAGCCCCACTTCGAGTCCGGCGGCTTGGCGTAGTCGTGCAGGGCGATGTTCTCGGCGAGCGAGAACTCGAGCACCAGCCCGCGGCGCTGGCGGTCCTCGGGGATGTGTCCCAGTCCCGCGTCGAGGACGTCGCGCGCCGACGCATGGTGGAGCTCGCGGCCTCCCACGCGGATGGTGCCCCGTTCCGCGCGGCGCAGGCCGGTCAGCGCCTCGATCAGCTCGCTCTGGCCGTTCCCGTCGACGCCGGCGATGCCGACGATCTCGCCGGCGTGCACCTGGAAGGACACGCCGCGCACCTTCTCGATGTCCCGATCGTCGTTGACCCACAGGTCCTCGACCTCGAGGAGGAC
>DATFSG010000240.1:0-2439 GCA_035262765.1 Gaiellaceae bacterium
GTCCTCGCCGACGTAGCCCGCCTCGGTCAGCGCTGTCGCATCGGCAATGGCGAAGGGCACGTTCAGGATCCGCGCGAGTGTCTGCGCGAGCAGCGTCTTGCCGCAACCGGTCGGGCCGAGCAGGAGGATGTTCGACTTCTGCAGCTCGACGTCGTCGTCCTCCTGGCCCATCTGGACGCGCTTGTAGTGGTTGTAGACGGCGACGGAAAGGGTGCGCTTGGCCTCTTCCTGCGAGACGACGTAGTCGTTGAGGACCGCGTAGATGTCGCGCGGCCGCGGCAGGTTGTCGAGGTCGAGTTGCGCTGGAGTCGTCAGCTCCTCGTCGATGATCTCGTTGCAGAGATCGATGCACTCGTCGCAGATGTAGACGCCCGGGCCGGCGATCAGCTTCTTCACCTGGCGCTGGCTCTTGCCGCAGAAGCTGCAGAGAAGCTGCTCGTTGCCGTCGGTTGCGCGTGCCATTAGGTCTTCTTCTACCTCTGTTTGGGGGTTTCGTCTACTGCCCTAACGGTGGGCAATCACCTGGTCGACGATGCCGTACTGGTCTGCTTCGTCCGCCGTCATGTAGTAGTCGCGCTCCATGTCCTTCGAAACTTTGTCGACGGGTTGGTTCGTGTGCCGGGCGATGATCTCCTCCAGGCGCCGCTTGAGGTTGATGGTTTCCTTGGCCTGAATCTCGATGTCGGTGCCCTGGCCCTGGAAGCCGCCGGAGACCTGGTGGATCAGGATTTTGGAGTTCGGCAGCGCGGTGCGTTTTCCCTCCGTGCCGGCTGCAAGAAGCAGCGCGCCCATCGACATGGCGATCCCGACGCAGGTCGTCGCGACGTCCGGCTTGATGAACTGGATGGTGTCGTAGATGGCGAGTCCCGAATAGACGGAGCCGCCCGGCGAGTTGATGTAGAGGTTGATGTCCTTGTCCGGATCCTCGGACTCCAGATGGATCATCTGGGCGACGATGAGGTTCGCAACCTGGTCGTCGATCGGTGTGCCGAGGAAGATGATCCGCTCGTTGAGCAGCCGCGAGTAGATGTCGAAGAAGCGCTCGCCGCGGGAGGTCTGCTCGATGACGGACGGGATGACGAGATTCGTCGGCGGGTTCATGTTCGGGTAGCTCCTTCGCTCTGCGGCTGGTCGGGGGTCCAGAGTTTCGTCTCTCCTGAGGGATTCTCCTTGTCGGGCGTCCAGATCGCTTCGCGTGCCTCGGCCTGCGCGAGCGGGATGCGCTTGACCTCGCTGGCGACCTGGTCGAGCGCGTTGCGCAGCCGGAGGTCCTCGCGGAGCGACTCGAAGCGGCCGCTCTCGCGCAGGGCCGCGATCATCTCGTCGGCAGGGTCGCCCATCGCCTCGGCCTGCTCGCGGACGAGCTCCTCGACGTCGGCGTCCGGGACCTCGAGCCCGAGCTGGTCGGCGACCGCGTCGAGCACGAGCTCGCGGGCGACCGAGCGCTGGGCCTCGCTCTGGAGCTGAGCAACGAGCTGCTCGGGCTGCTGGCCCGTCATGGCGAGGAAGGTCTCGAGCGAGACTCCGCGCGACTCGACCTGGCGGGCGAAGCCGTTCAGCAGCTCGCGCGTGCGGGAGTCGACGAGCGGACCGGCGGCCTCGACCTTGGAGGCGGCGACCAGCGCGTCGGCCGCGTCGGCGCGGAACCGCGTCTCGATCTCGTCCTCGATCTGGTCGTGGAGGCGCTGCTCGATGTCGGCTCGCAACTCGGCGAAGGTCTCGAACTCGGTGGCGGCCTTGGCGAGGTCGTCGTCGGGGGGCGGCAGGACCTTCTCCTTGATCTCCTTGACCGTCGCGGAGAGGGACTGCGTCGATCCGTCGGCGAGCTCGAACGAGATCTCCTTCGTCTCGCCGGCGCTCATCCCGACGAGCCCCTGCTCGACCTCCTCGACGATGGCGCCGCGGCCGAGATCGACGACGTAGTCGCGCCGCGTCTCCTCCTCGGCGACGAGGTCGACCACGACGGTGTCGTCGGGACCGACCGGCCGGTCCTCGACCGGGACGAGCTCGGCGACCGTCGCCCGCAGCGCGTCGAGCTCCTGCTGGACGAGCTCCTCGGGCACCTCGATCTCGGCGACGCCGACCTCGAGCTCCTTCCAGTCGGGCAGCTCCGGCTTCGCCTGCACCGCGACGGTGGCGGTGAACTCCCAGTCCTGGTCCTCGGAGGCGGGCAGCTCGAAGTCGTACTCCGGCTGCGCGACCGGGCGGACGCGGCTGCGCGCTGCGGCGTTCCAGAACCAGCCGCCGATGTGGCTCTCGACGGCCTCGGTCATCAGCCGCTCGCGGCCGACGCGCTGCACGAGCACCTGGCGCGGCACCTTCCCCTTGCGGAAGCCGGGGATCTTGACGCTCTGCGCGAGGTCGTCGGCAGCGTGCTCGACGGCGTGGTGCACGTCGTGCGATGGAACCTGGACCGTCAGCCGGACGCGGTTCTCCGCC
>DATFSG010000241.1:0-6223 GCA_035262765.1 Gaiellaceae bacterium
GACCTCGACCACATCATCCACGCCGCGCTCCGCGGGCTCGACATCGCGAGCCTCGAGTACCCGCAGGTGCGCGCGGGCCTGATCCTGATGATGGATCGGACCTTCTCGCCGCACCAGAACGAGATCATCGTCGAGAAAGCAATTCGCTGGGCGCCGCGCGGGATCGTGGGGATCGACATCGCGGGGCCGCGGCCCGGGGGCGAGCGCTACGACTACGCGCAAGTGCAGCCCATGGTGGAGGAGGCCCGCGCCGCTGGCCTCGGCGTCACGATCCATGTCGGCGAGGAGGGCGGGGAGATGGGCCGCGCAGAGATCGGCCAGGTGCTCGAGCTCCTGAGCCCCGACCGGATCGGGCACGGCATCCTCTCGGCCGGCGACGACGAGCTGATGAAGGAGCTGCGCGACCGCGAGGTCGTGCTCGAGGTCTGCCCGACCTCGAACCTCCTCACGAAGGCGCTGGCGGACGAGGACGCGGTGCGGGACGTCTTCCGCACGTTCGTCGACCACGGCGTCCTCTTCACGATCGCCACCGACGGGCCGGAGATGATGCGGACGCACCTCCGCGACGAGCTCGACCTGCTGCTGCGGATCGGCGCGCTGACGCAGGAGGAGCTCGAAGAGGCCAATGTGCGCGGCCACGAGGCGAGCTTCCTCGGCGGAGCGCACGCTGCACGGCCGAATACCCCCGTCGGCCGATAGGCGCTACGCCCGCGCGGCCGTAGCGTGCCGAGCCATGAGAGGCACCGACGAGGCAAAGCCCGACCTGACCGAGCGCCAGCTCCAGATCGTTGCGCTGATCGCGCGAGGGTGCTCGAACGACGAGGTCGGAGAGCGTCTCGGCATTTCGCCCAGAACAGCTAAGGCGCACTGCGATGTGCTGCGCCAGAAGCTCGGCGTGCCGAGGCGGCGGCAGATCCCTGCCGCGTTCAAGGCGCTCACCGGCGAGGATCCCCTTGCCGGTGAGCTTGCGCCGGCCCTTGCCGGCGCGGGGGGCTGACGGCGACCCGCGCTCGGGCCCTACCCCGGGCGCGGGCCCCCCGCTTGCCACGAACGTGACGAGTAGTTGAGAGAGGAGTAGGGTCCTCGCGTCCCGGGGTCAGGCCGGGGGTGCGCAGGGGAAATGGTGGAGACGATCACAGCGACGGCGTCGCCCGCGCTTGACCACATCATCGAGCGTCCGCGGTTGATCGCACGGCTGCGAGAGGGCGGCGGTGCGCGCGTCTCGGTACTGGCGGCCCCCGCGGGCTACGGGAAGACGACGCTCGCGCGCCAGTGGTCGGAGCGGCAGGCCGACCCGGTGGCTTGGTATCGAACGAAGCGCGCGTCCGGTGACGTGGCGCTGTTGGCAGTGCAGCTCGACGAACTCCTCGCCTCGATCGCGCCGGAGCTCCCGCGCGAGCCGGAGAAAGTCGCGACCATCGCCTCGGTCAACCCGAACCCGAAGCCGCTCGGCCGCGCGATCCTGCAGACGTTCGAAACGCTCCCGCGGGACGTCCTGCTCGTCGTGGACGAATGGGAAGCGGCCGGAACCGAGGAGGCCGAGGAGCTCCTCTCGATGCTGGTCGAGGGTCTCGACATCCGTTTCCTGATCACGACGAGAACGCGACCAGACTGGTTCACGCCGCGCCTGGAGGTCTACGGCAAGGGGCTCGAGATCGGGGTAGACGAACTCACGATGACCGACGAGGAGGCGGCGCAGGTCTTGGCCGCTGTCGGAGCCGTGGCCGGCCGAGCACGACTGATGCGCACCGCAGAGGGTTGGCCCGCTGTTCTGGGCCTCGCCGCGTTGAGCGGCGACGTCGACTTCACGTCGAGCCGCTTGCTGTCACACAAGCTCTACGACTTCCTCGCGAGCGAGTTGCTCGATTCAGCGGAGAAGGAGACGCAGTCCGGACTGATGCTGCTCGCCGTGGCGTCGGTCACAGACGTCGAGGTCGCGCGCTCAATTCTCGACAACACCGCTGACGCTGTACTGGACGACGCCGTCGCACGTGGCTTGGTCGCGGTCACGGACCGGAGGTCTCTGTCGCTCCATCCCCTACTACGGGAGCTGCTCATCAGCCGCTTCGAGAACGCCAACGACGAGACGCAGGAAACTCAGCTTTCACGAGCCCGGAAGCTGTTCCAGCTGCGCCGGTGGGACGAAGCGTTATGCGTTGCCGAGGTGGCGAAGAATGCGACGTTCGCCACCGAGGCGCTTGATGCCGCACTCGACGACCTTCTAGCCGCCGGCCGAACGAGCAGCCTCCAACGCTGGGTAGCAGCCGCGCGAGTGGCGGGAGCCGAAGGCGGCCTCATCGACTATGCAGACAGCGAGGCGCTCCTGAGGGGCAACCAGCTCGATCAAGCGATAGCTGCTGCCGAACAGGCGGCAG
Organism: Gaiellaceae bacterium; assembly: GCA_035262765.1. Classification (GTDB taxonomy): domain Bacteria; phylum Actinomycetota; class Thermoleophilia; order Gaiellales; family Gaiellaceae; genus Palsa-739. The sequence continues at coordinate 2,376 of DATFSG010000241.1, forward strand.
CCTCACTGGACGGAGATCTCCTCGCGCGCGCACATCTCGTTGCGGCCAGATCAGCCCTTCTGAGCGATCGGTTGCACTCAGCTCGCAGGCACGCCTCGGAAGCAGTGTCACAGGCGAAAACGACGGCGACGCACGAAGACGCGTTGTGGCTGCGTTTCCTTGTGGGCGTCGAGCGCCAATCCTCGGACCTGACAAAGCGACTCGCCGACTTTAAGCGGGACGCGCGAGACGGAACAACTCAGTCCTTGCTGGCTGCGACCGGGGACCTGGTACTGGCCGGAATTGAGGGCGGGCTCGGCGACGCCATAGACCGCGCGCAGGTCGTACTGTCGCGCTCCAGGCAAATCGACACCCGCGCACGAACAAGCCTGTTGAATGCGTACAGCTACGCACTAATCCTGATTTGCCGCTACCAGGAGAGCCTTAACCAACTTGCGGAGTTGACTCGGGTCGCCGAGGTCTGCGGGATTGACTTCCCGCTGCCGTATGCCCAGTTGTACTCGGCGAGCGCGTATGTCGGACTTCGCCGCTTCGCGGCCGCTGATCGAACTTTGACATCCGTTGAACGCGATACGCGCGAACGCCCTGATGCGTTCTTTCTCGGGAGTCTGCCCATTCAGCGAGCGCGCTTGTACGCGAGCGTGGGCGACCTAAATCGAGCTCGAGACGTTCTTGCTCTGGGGCCGGTTACGAACGGGAGCCGCGCCCTGCACGGAGAGTTCGTCGGCTGGCAGGCACTCGTTTACTCGGCATTAGGCGAGCTCGAAGTCGCGCTCGAACTCGCGTGTGCAGCCCAGGATGCTTCTCGCGGACTCGAAGCTGCCGCACTAGTGTCGACCACAAGAGCTGTCGCTGCCCTAGGCAACGGAGATAGAGACGGCGCGGACTCTCACGTTGCGCGGGCCATCGCAACCGGCGTATCCGACCCGATCTTGATCGGTGTTCGCGCGTTCCCCGATCTCGGCCGTCAGATCGCCACACGTCGAACGAGCGGCGATTGGCTCCGGCGAATTCTCGTCCGGTCGTCCGATGCGTCTCTCGCTGCCGTAATCGGCCTTGATGTCCCGCGACCCGCCAAGCCGAAGCAGAAACTCACGACGCGGGAGTGCGAAATCCACGAGCTCCTTGCTCAGGGTCTCACGAATGAAGAGATCGCGAAGCTGCTCTACATCAGCCTCTCGACCACCAAGGTGCACGTCAAGCACATCTACGCGAAGCTCGGGGTTCGGTCGCGGCTCGAAGCAGCGCGCGCGCTACGTGACGACGTCTAGCGCCACAGCGACTTCTTCGTCGCCTTGCTCAAGCTGGGCGCGCTCGCGCATGAACGAAGATCCTCGGCCGGAGCGGTAGTTCTCATCGGCCGTCGCGAGAATCGCCTCGAACGCCGCGACCACTCCGGTGTCGAACTGCGTCCCAACAGCCTGTGCCAGCCGCATGCGAGCTACGCGGCTCGGGAGCGCTTCGCGGTAGGGCCGATCTGAGGTCATTGCGTCGTATGCGTCGGCGACGCCGATGATCCGGGCGAGGAGTGGGATCTCTTCACCGTGGATGCCGTCCGGATAGCCCATTCCGTCGATGCGCTCGTGATGCGAACGAACGACATCCGCGATCTCCGAATAGTCGTCGACGTTGCGAAGGATCCTTTCGCCGATCTCGGAGTGCTGCTCCATCTGCCGGCGCTCATCGAGAGTCAACGGACCAGGCTTCTCAAGCAGGCCAGCCGGGAGGCCGATCTTGCCGATGTCGTGAACGAGTCCGCAAAGGTGGACAAGCTCCTGTTGCTCCTCTGGAAGCCCGATGCGCCGCGCGATGTCCCTCGCATAGATCGCGACAGCCGCTGAGTGACCCGCGGTGTATTGATCTCGGGCATCGAGCGTCGCAACAAGGGCTGTGGCAAACGAGAGGCTGGCCCTTCTGAGTCGATCGTTCGCCTCACCAAGGCGGTGTGTCGCCTCTTTCTCCTCACGGTAAAGGTGGAGAAGCCGTTGAGCCGCCAGCGTCGGGACGAAGAAGACGAGCACAAGCTCTAGCGAATAGGTGTGGTACGCGTAGACGAAGAGCGTTAGGACCGGGACATAGAGCGGAACCGTGATCCAAGAGAGCGAAGCAATCGTCTGAAGATGGCCCACCGGATCGATGCCCCGCACAGACGCCGTAACCGTGCTGAAGAAGCCGTCAACCGCGAGATAGGTGAGAGAACCGATCAGGCTGGCGAGGAGGAACTGGCCGAGGTGATTTGGCTGCGGGACGAGCTTCACCACGACGAACCCGGCCGCAGCGGCGGTGAGTCCGCGAATGGGGGTGTAGACGCTCCACTTGAGGCACGACTCGCGCAGGTCCCAGATATTGGAGATGATGCCGACAGCAAACCCACCAAGCGGACCGAACACGATCGCCGAGAAGACGAGTGGAAGGAACGAGACCGACATCCACGTCCGATCGTTGATCGCGACGCTCTGACGTTCGGCCAGGGCTGCAACGCCACCTAGAACGATCACCGCCCACACGTGCGGCACCCGGTAGCCGTTGAGCCACAGGGTGCTAATCGTGCCGATTGAGCCCGCCCACAGGATGGCAGCCCAGGCGATGGATCGCCGGTCGACGCTATCCAGACGTTTGACCAGCCGGTCCAGCCTTGCGTATCCCCCAAAAGGGTTATACGCTGGCGGTGCCGTCAGTCCCCGATCGATCGGAGCTTTCAATGCGTTCCCTCATTCGCTTCGCGGCTCGTGCGACCATCGCAGGGTCCTCGAAGGCCTGGTAGAGCCGTCGGATAGTCCGTTATCCACAGGCTCCGTTCATCCCCCGCGAGGGGGATCTGGACGGGAGCTGGGAGACAGATAGACCGATTCACAGGCGCCGGGTGATCTTCACCCGGCGCTTCGGTTTTCCTCTGTCCACAGCCAAAAACTAACGCCTGTGGACAGGGGATCTAGTGACCCAGAGAGGCTCAGCCGATGATGCCGCGGCGGAAGCCGACGGCGACGGCATGCGCGCGAGAGCGCGCCTGGAGCTTCGCGAGCAGGTGCCGCACGTGCGACTTGACCGTTTCCTCCGAGAGGAACAACTTTTGTCCGATCTCCCGGTTCACGAGGCCGTCGGAGATGAGTTGCAGCACCTCGACCTCCCGCCCAGTCGGCTCCTGCTCGAGCTCGCGAAGCGGGTTCTGAAGCGGAATCACATCGGCCCCGCCGGTACCGCGACGCCGCGCCGCAACTTCCTCGAAGCGGCGCGAGTGCGTCAAGTACCGGCTGAGGATCTCCTTACGCTCAGCAGCATCCACGACACGTGTATCGGCCTCCTAATCAAGCCGCTTTAGCGGTACGGCCTACCTCGAACGGGTGTCAGTCCGAATTCGGCGCAGCAGAGGGGTTCGAGCGTCCCGACGAGTCCTGCGGAAGCGCCGAGGAATCGGCGTCGGCCAGAGTGTGGTGCTCGGCCACTCCGACCCGCTGCAACGCGGCCTGATCGACGTTCAGCGGGTGATGGCAGGCGGCGAGATGGCCGCTGCCGTAGTCGACGAGCGGAGGCTCCAGCTGCTTGCAGACGTCCGTCGCATAGCGGCAACGCGGATGGAAGCGGCAGCCGCTCGGGGGATGAATCGGGCTGGGGACGTCTCCCTCGAGCACGATCCGCTCACGTTTCTCGGCCAGGTCGGGATCCGGGATCGGAACCGCCGAGAGCAGCGCCTCGGTGTACGGCATGATCGGCCTCGTGTAGAGCTCCTCCGCCGGCGAGAGCTCGACGATCTTGCCGAGGTACATCACTGCGATCCGGTCACTCACGTGCCGGACGACGCCGAGGTCGTGCGCGATGAAGATGTAGGTGAGCGCGAGCTCCTTCTGCAG
>DATFSG010000242.1:0-12921 GCA_035262765.1 Gaiellaceae bacterium
CGACGACGTGCTCGTCCGGGTTCACTCCGAGTGCCTCACCGGCGACGTCTTCCACTCGCTCCGCTGCGACTGCGGCGAGCAGCTCGAGGCCGCGCTCGCCGCGATCGCCGCCGAAGGCAACGGCGTGCTGCTGTACATGGCGCAGGAGGGCCGAGGCATCGGCCTCCTCAACAAACTCAGGGCCTACGAGCTGCAGGAGCAGGGGCTGGACACCGTCGAGGCCAACCTCGCACTCGGCTTCGCAGCCGACGAGCGGGAGTGGGGGATCGGCAACCAGATTCTCGCCGAGCTCGGCATCACGACCATGCGGCTGCTCACGAACAACCCGAAGAAGGTCTCCGGAGTCGAGGCGTACGGGCTGAAGGTGACCGAGCAGGTGCCGATCGAGATGCCGCCTCATCCCGAGAACGTTCGCTATCTGGCCGCCAAGCGGGATAAGCTCGGGCACAAGTTGCACCACCAGGATCTGAAGTTCGAGTCGGAGGGCGAATGAGCGCAAGTGGGGGTTTTTGGCCGGGCGAGGCTCCGGCTGCCGAACAGGAAGACGTGCAGGAGCCGGAGGCGACGGTCGCGGACCCGCCGAGCTGGCCGCGGCCGCAAGAGGAGAAGGCGGCGGAGGAGACACAGCCCGGGGTCGAGATCCCGATCGAGGTCGCTGCGGCGGCTCAACCCGAGCCGGAAGCGGAAGAGGAAGCCGAGGCCGAGGCAGAGCCCGAGGTCGAGCCGGTCGGGCACGCCCCAGGCGAACTCGACATCCCGGACGGCGTCGCCGTCCTCGAAGGCTCGCCGTCGGGCGCAGACCGCACCGTCGGCGTCGTCGTCTCGCGCTTCAACGGCGAGATCTCGAACAAGCTGCTCGAGTCGGCGCTCGGGGCGCTCGCGTCGGCCGGTGTGGCGGAAGAGCGGATCACCGTGATGCCGGTGCCCGGCGCGTTCGAGCTCCCGATCGGCGCGATGGCGCTCGCGAAGACTCGCCGCTACTCGTGCGTGATCGCCCTCGGCTGCGTCGTGCGCGGGGAGACGGCCCACTTCGAGTACGTCGCGGGCGAGGCGGCCTCCGGGCTCCAGCTCGCCGGCCTCGAGACGGGCGTGCCCGTCGCGTTCGGCGTCCTCACCGTGGACACGGCGAGCCAGGCCGAGGCGCGCGTCGACAAGGGCGCCGACGCCGCGCGGGCCGCGCTCGAGATGGCAGATCTCTTCGCACAGGTCCGGAAGCAGGCCAAAGCCACGTAGCGGCTATCCTGCGCAGCCGTATGTCGAAGGTCTGCGCAGTCTGTGGGAAGAAGCCCGGCTTCGGTAATCACCGGAGCCACTCGATGGTCGCCACGAAGCGGCGCTTCGAGCCGAACCTCCAGCGGGTTCGCGTCCTGATCAAGGGCAAGGCGACGCGCGCCTACGTCTGCACGCGCTGCCTCAAGGCCGGCAAGGTCCAGAAGGCCCTCTAGCGCGCAACCGCTCGCGCGGGTCTCCGGTCCAATCGGACAATGGAGGCTGGGCATGCGGTTTCCTCGCGCCTCGGGCGGATCACGATCTCGAGCGAGGCGATCGCGCAGATCGTCGCGGAGACGGCGCTCGAGTGCTACGGCGTCGTGGGGATGAAGGGCTCGCTGCGCGGGCAGCTCGCACGCGCGCGCGGGAAGCCACGCGGCATCGAGATCCGCCGCGACGGCGGCGAGGTGGCGGTCGACCTCCACGTGGTCGTCGAGTACGGCCTCAACCTCGCCGAGGTCGCCTCGAGCGTCAGCAATCGCGTCGCGTACGAGGTCGAACGGCTGACCGGGCTGCCTGTTCGTGCGGTAGAAGTGCACGTGGACGACGTGCGAACCAGCGGGAAGTGAGCGCAGAGGGAGATCTCCAGCTCGTGCGCGGCCTCGTCGGCGCGGCGCTCGCCTCGTTGGAGACGAGCCGCGGCCGCATTGACGACCTGAACGTCTATCCCGTCCCCGACGGCGACACCGGCACGAACCTCACGCTCACGGTGCGGGCGGTCGCGGACGCCGTCGAGGCGGCCGAGCCGGGGGACCGGCCCGCGCTTGCGCACGCGGTCGCGCGTGCGGCGCTGATGGGCGCGCGCGGCAACTCGGGCGTGATCCTCTCCCAGATCGTGCGCGGCGTCGCCGACGTCCTCGCCGAGTCGACCAACGGGATCGGTCCGGCGCTGACCGCGCGCGCGCTTCGCGGAGCGTCCGACGCCGCGTACCGGGCGGTACGGCGGCCGGTCGAGGGGACGATGCTCTCGGTCATCCGCGAGCTGGCGGAGGAGGCCGAACGCCGTGCGGACGAGCCCGAGCCGCTCGGGGAGCTGCTGGTCGAGCTCGTGCGGCACGGGGAAGAAGCGGTCGCCCGCACGCCCGAGCAGCTCGACATCCTGCGCGAGGCGGGGGTGGTCGACGCCGGCGGGGCGGGGCTCGTCGAGCTCCTCCGGGGGCTGACCGGCGCGGTCACCGGGCAGGCGCTGCCCGCCGCGCCCGCGGCCGAGGCGCCGACCGGGGTCGAGGCGATCCACCTCGAGCCCTCCCGCTACCGCTACTGCACCGTCTTCGTGGTCGAGGGAGAGGCGCTCGATCGCGATGGTCTCGAGGCGCAGCTCGAGCAGCTCGGCGACTCGCTCGTGGTGGTCGGGGACGAGACGGCGCTCAAGGTGCACGTCCACACCGACGAACCCGGCTCCGCGCTCTCGCTCGGCACGGCCACGGGCACGATCGACGGAGTCGAGATCGCCAACATGCACGAGCAGCAGGAGCAGCGGGAGCGACGCCTCTCGCTTGTGCCGTCGACTCACGCGAAGAGCGGCGTCGTCGCGGTGGTGGCGGGGGAAGGGAACCGGCGCCTGTTCGAGACTCTCGCCGAGCCGATCGGCGCGATTCGCGTCGTCGCAGGCGGACAGACGGCCAACCCATCGACCGCCGAGCTCCTGGCCGCGGTCGAGGAGCTCGAGGCGGAGGAGGCGATCATCCTGCCGAACAACTCGAACGTGCGGCTCGCCGCGGAGCACGCAGCCGAGCAGGCGCCGCGGCCCGCCGAGCTCGTGCCGACCGACTCCATCCCTGCCGGGCTCGCCGCGCTCGTCGCCTACGACGGCACGCGAAGCGCCGTCGAGAACGCCGCCGAGATGACCGCCGCCGCAGCAGCTGTCACGACGGGTGAGGTGACGCGCGCTTCCCGCGACGTCGAGCTCGAAGGCCTCGTGATCCGCCAGGGCGACTGGCTCGGGCTAGCGGACGACACGCCGGTGGCGGGCGGCGACGACTTCGCCGACGTAGCCTTGGCCGTCGTCGCGCGCCTGCTCGAGGAGCCGCGCTGGCTCCTGACCCTCCTCACCGGTGCCGAGCCGCAGCCGCTCGACGGGCTCCTCGAACGGATCGCGGCCGCGAACCCGGAGCTCGAGGTCGAGGTGCACGACGGCGGGCAACCGCACTATTCCCTTTTGCTCGGCGCGGAATAGGGTTGGACGGGATGCCGTCAGTCCGGATCGTGCTGGTGGAGGACAACGAGGTCTTTCGCGACGCTCTCGAGCTGCTGCTCGGGATGAGAGGCGACGTCGAGATCGTCGCCTCGGTCGGCGACGGGCTCGCAGCGGTGGCCGCGGCGAAGGAGCACCGCCCGGACGTCGTCCTCATGGACTACCGCATGCCGGCCCTCGACGGCATCCAGGCCACGGCCCTGATCGTGGACGAGGTGCCCGGGGTCGCAGTCGTCGCCCTGACCGCGTCCGCCGACGCGGCCGAGCGCGACGCGCTCGTCGAGGCGGGAGCGGTCGCCTGTCTCATGAAAGACCAGGAGCTGGACGAGATCGTCGCCGCCATCCTCCAAGCCGCCGCAGTCGCGGGTTGAACCTCACTGCCGAGAACACGGCGATCGTCCTCGACTCGACCGCCGACCTCCCGGACGCGGCCGAGCGCTTCCCGAACTGGCGGGTCGTGCCGCTCTACGTCAGCTTCGGCGACGAGAGCCTCCGCGACGGCGTCGACATCGACGCGGCCGCTTTCTACGAGCGGCTGCGCGGATCGAGCATCTTCCCGACCACGTCGCAGCCGACGCCGGGCGACTTCCTCGCGTGTTACCGGGAGCTTGGCGCGTACGAGCGGATCTTCTCGCTCCACGTCTCGGCGAAGGTCTCCGGCACCTTCGCGAGCGCAGAGATGGCAGCGGCCGAGGTCGGGCACGGCGTCGTGCGTGCGATCGACACCGAAACGGCGTCGGCCTCGATCGCCATGCTCGCGCTCGCGATCCAGCGCCGGCTCGAGCGCGGCACGACCGACGAGGAGGTCGACGCGCTTGTCGAGCGGTACCTGCGGGAGCGCGGCCTCCTGTTCACGGTCGACACGCTCGAGTTCCTGCAGCGCGGCGGCCGGATCGGGAAGGCTCGCGCGTTCGCGGGCACGCTGCTGCACGTCAAGCCGATCCTCTCCATCGAGGACGGCGAGGTCGAGCCCGTCAAGCGAGTGCGCGGGGAGCGGAAGGCGTTCGCCGAGCTCGCGGCTGCGCTCGAGACCGAGACGAAGGACGAGCCGGCGTACCGGCTCGGCGTCGCGCACGCCGCAGCGCCGGAACGCGCAGCCGAGCTCGAGGCTCTGGTGCGCGAGCAGCGGCCGCACGCCGATCTCGAGCTCGTGGTCACGCTCGGCGCAGTGATCGGCGCGCACGCCGGCCCTGGCACGCTCGCGCTGTTCTGGTTCCGCGATGAGCTCTAGCGATCTGCCGGCAGAGCTTGGCGGCGCGAAGGTCCTCAAATTCGCCGAGGTCACGCCGGACGTTACGGCGACAGGAGCGACGCGCCACATCGTCGGTGGAGCTCCGTTCGGGCCGGCCCATGCGCTGGCAGTTGCGCAGCACGACGGACAGTACGGGACCTACCTCTTCTACCTCAACACCGCCGGCCAGGTTGTCACGGATACCTGGCATCTCTCGGTCGAAGACGCGCTCGACCAGGCGTCGTTCGAATACGAAGGTCTCCTCTGGATCGACGTCGCCGACGCCTGACGTCCGGTCCGCGCGGGATACTCAACGCGCGAGGTGCCGCGGACGATGACAGCCAGCCGTCGACAGACGGTCTTTGCAGGTCTGGACCAACCCGGGTCGTGGCCTCCGACGCCGCGTGCGCCGCGACCGCGGCGCCTCGAGGCGGGGCTCGACTCGCTCCCCGGCGTCGCGGCGGCGACGCAGAAGAAGCTCGGTCGCCTCGGTCTCGCCACGGTGCGCGACGTCCTTGAGCACCGGCCGCGGCGGTATGAGACCGCTGCGGACGAAGTGCCGATCGCAGGCCTCCGTCCAGGCGAGGAGGTCGTGATCAGCGGCCGGGTGCTCAACGTCGAGAAGCGCCCGATGCGCGGCCGGCGGCGCACACGGATCGTCTCGCGTGTTGCCGACGAGACCGCCACGATCAGCGTGACGTGGTTCAACCAGCCCTGGCTCGCCGACCGGCTCAAGCCGGGGATCGTGGTCCGTCTGCGCGGCAAGCTCGGCCGCTACGGCTTCGAGCCCCGCTCCTACGACATCGGCGACGAAGCACGCGCCACCGCGGATTTTGCGCCTGTCTATCCGGCCGCGGAGGAGATCGCGGCTGTCACCGTGCGGCGGGTCGTCGACGCAGCGCTTCCGCTAGCGGTCCACGTCCCCGACCCGCTCCCGGCCGAGCTGCGCCAGCGAGGGGGGTTGGCGCTGAAGCGCGACGCCCTCGCTGCCGTGCATCGCCCGCGCGACCTCGGCGAGGCTGAGACCGGGCGGCAGCGGCTCGCGTTCGAGGAGCTGCTGGTCCTCCAGGTCGGCATCGCGCGGCGCGCGGCCGATCGGGAACAGACGCTCGCGCCCGCGCTTGGCGAGCCCGGCGACCTGATTCACCGCTACCGCCAGGTGCTGCCGTTCGCGCTCACTCCGTACCAGGAGCAGGCGATCCGCGAGATCGACGGCGACCTCGCCCGTACCGCGCCGATGCAGCGGCTCCTGCAGGGAGACGTCGGCTCGGGCAAGACGGTCGTTGCGCTCTACGCGCTCCTGCGCGCCGTCGAGAGCGGGCGCCAGGGCGCCCTGATGGCTCCCACGGAAACCCTCGCTGAGCAGCACTTTTCCACCATCGCCGACCTCTGCCTCGAGCTCGGTGTCAGCTGTGCGCTCCTCACGAGCTCGTCCGGCAAGCGCCAGCGAGAGACGGCGCTCGGTGTCGACGTCGTCGTGGGGACGCACGCGCTGATCCAAGAAGGCTTCGAGCTGCGCGACCTCGCGGTCGCCGTCGTCGATGAGCAGCACCGCTTCGGCGTCGAGCAGCGCTCCGCGATCGCCGCCGGCCGGGCACCGCACGTCCTCCACATGACCGCGACGCCGATCCCGCGCACGCTCGCGCTCACCGTTTACGGCGACCTCGCGGTCTCGGAAATCGCGAAGCCGCCGGCGTCGCGCAAGCCCGTGATCACGAGCTGGATCACCGAGGACCGCGCCTCCGAGGCGTACACCCGGCTGACGCGGCTGCTGCGCGAGGGGCGGCAGGCCTACGTCGTCTGCCCGTTGATCGAGGCGTTCGAGACTTCGCTCGCGCGCGCCGCGGAGGAGGAGGCCGAGCGGCTCCGACGTGCCGAGCTGCGCGAGTTCCAGGTCGGGTGCCTCCACGGTCGGCTCAAGGCGGCCGAGCGGCGCGACCTGATGGCCCGCTTCAAGTCGCGCGAACTCGACGTGCTCGTTGCGACGACGGTGATCGAGGTCGGCGTCGACGTCGCCAACGCGACGGTGATGATCGTCCAGGAGGCCGACCGCTTCGGGCTCGCCCAGCTCCACCAGCTCCGCGGCCGCGTGGGTCGAGGCGCCGAGCAGTCGTACTGCCTGCTCGTCTCCCGCGCGAAGGAGGAGCTGACCGAGTCGGCGCACGCCCGGCTGCAGGCGCTTTGCGACACGAGCGACGGCTTCGAGCTCGCGGAGGTCGACCTCGAGCTGCGCGGCGGCGGTGCGCTTCTCGGCACGCGACAGTCGGGCCTCTCGGATCTCCGCTTCGCGCATCTCCTTCGCGACCGTGACCTGCTCGAACGGGCACGCGCGGCAGCGTCGGACGTGGGGGACGGCCCGCTCCAGGACGCCGCTTCAGCGCTCTTCGCGGAAGTCGAGCCGGAGGCGCTCGCATGAAGCTCCTCCGCCGTCTACTGCGCCGCCGGCGGCCCGCGCCGCGTCTTGCAGATCCTGAAGACCTGCAGCGCATCTACCGCGAGACGCACCGTCAGGTCGAAGAGCTGCGTCGCGCCGCCTGATCGAGCAGGTCCGCGAGCTCCCGCGGGCACTCGAGCATCGGCGAGTGGCCCGCGTCGAGCTCGAGCGGCTCGACGCCGAGGACGTCCCGCGCAAGACGTCGCTGCGCCTCGGGTCGGATCACCGCATCCCTGGCGCAGACGATGTAGACGGGACTCTCCACAGCGACCGCCTCGCCGTTGAGCGGAGCTTGCCGGCGGAGCTTCGACGCCAGCTCCGCGTATACGGGCGGGTACTGGAGCTCGACCGCGCCCACCGCGGGATCGGGGTAGTACGAGCGGCCCAGCTTGTCGCGCGCCTGACCGTCGCCGAAGCCGGGCGCCAGGACGGATCCGATCGAGCCGCCGACGCCTGCGGTGAGGAAGACGTGCGTGCGCGCCTCGACGAGAGGGATCGTGTAGCCGCCGAGCGAGTGTCCGACGACGATGTCGGCGGCCGGAACGGCGGCCGCGTACTCCTCGGCGCCGGCCGTGACGTCCTCGCACGGGAGGTCGGGCGTGTGGACGACGTGACCCCGTTGCTCGAGCTCGGCGCGCACGAAGTCCCAGCACCAGCCGCCGTGCCACGCCCCGTGGACGAGAGAGAACGATGCCATGCGACGATCCTCCCATGCGCGTGATCGCCGGAAGCCGGAAGGGGCACAAGCTCGCCGCGCCGCGGGGCCTCGACACGCGGCCGACCTCAGACCGCGTCCGCGAGAACATCTTCAACCTGGTCGGGCCGGTCGACGGCGCGAAGGTGCTCGACCTCTTCGCCGGCTCTGGCGCGCTGGGGATAGAGGCGCTCTCCCGCGGCGCCGCCAGCGCCGTCTTCGTCGAGAACGACGCGGACGCAGTGCGCACGATCGAGCGCAACCTCGACCACCTGCGCCTGACCGGTGCGCGCGTTGTCCACGGCGACGTCATCGGCACGATCGCGCGGGAGGCGACGAAGTACGATCTCGTGCTGGTCGACCCTCCCTACGAGATGCTCACCGAGATCCAGCCACGCCTCGCGCGCCACCTGCCGCCGCTGCTCACCGCGGACGGCCTGATCGTTATCGAGACCGACGCGCGCAGCGAGCCCGAGCTGCCGATGCCCGTGCGCACGACCCGCAAGTACGGCCAGACGCGCGTCACGCTCTTCGAGGCGCCGCAGTGATCACCGCGATCGCGCCCGGCACCTACGACCCCGTCACGAACGGTCACGTCGACGTGCTCACGCGCGCGGCCGGGATCTTCGACCGCGTCGTCGTCGGCGTGGTGGGGACGCCGCAGCACAAGGAGCCGATGTTCGCCGTCGAGGAGCGGGTCGAGTTCCTCCAGGACGCGCTTGCCGGCCTCGCCAACGTCGAGGTCGACGTCTTCCGCGAGCTGGTGGTCGACTTCGCGCGCAGGTGGGACGCGAAGGCGATCGTCAAAGGCCTTCGCGTGATCTCCGACTTCGAGTGGGAGTTCCAGATGAACCAGCTCAACCGCACGCTCGCGCCGGACGTGGAAACGATCTACGTGATGGCGAGCCCGCAGGTGAGCTTCGTCTCCTCGAGTGGCGTGAAGGAGATCGCGGCCTTCGGTGGCGACGTGTCGGAGCTGGTGCCGAAGCCGGTGGCGCGCCGCCTCGCCGAGCTCTTCCCGGACGGACGGCCCGGGACTCCCGAGCGCCCCGGCGAGTGAAATTGCTCGATTAGCGGCTGGTTCTGGTCGCGACTTCCGCCCGGATCACTACACTGCTGGCCCAATGGACGTACTAGTTCTGATCGACAAGCTCGACGACCTCGTCCACAACGCCAAGGCCGTTCCGCTCACCGACCAGGTGCGCATCGACCGCGAGGAGATCTACGACATCCTCGACCAGATGCGCGCGACGATCCCGGAAGAGATCAAGCAGGCTCGCTGGATCGTCAAGGAGCGGCAGGAGATGTTGGCCGAGGCGAAGCGCGAGGTCGACCGGCTCCTCGCCGAAGCGCGGGAGCAGGCGGTGCGCGAGGCGTCGCAGACCGAGATCGTCAAGATCGCGGAGCGGCAGGCCGACGAGATCGTCGACGACGCGCGGCGCAGCGCGCGCGAGATGAAGCTCGAGATGGAGGACTGGGCCGACAACCAGCTCGCCTCCCTCGAGGTCAATCTCGAGCGCTTCCTGACCGCGGTTCGGCGGGGTCGCGATCGGCTGCACGAGCGCTCGCAGGAGACGGTCGTCGCAGGCATCGGCGCCAACGGCGACGTTGCCGACGACGAGCGCTTCTAGCCTCTAGCCGGGCGAACCCAGAGCTTCACGAAGCTGGTGCCCGCCGTGTTTCCGGCGACGACCGCCCCTGCGCGCGGCTTTTGCCGGACGACGAGCGCGGAGCAGGATCCGTTGGGTGCGTGGGCGTCCAGGCCCGCGATGTTCGCGGTCACAACGGCCTTACAGACGGGCAGGCCGAGGAGCTTCGGGACTCTGATCGGGCCGGCCCGCCTGACCGGCGAAACGTCCACGGTTTCTGAACCTCCGCTGCTGACCCCGACGATCGCGAAGGCCGGAAAGACGAGGAGCAGGAACACCAGGAGCACGAGGGAGGCCGTGATCCACATCCACGTCCGGTTCTTCTTCGGCTGCGGCTCCGGCACGAGTCCGCGCTCGGTGGCCCACGTCCTGGCGAAGCGGCGCGGATCGCTTTCGCCGAGGATCTCGGCAGCCGAGACGCCGTCGGCTTCGGCTTCGGCGAGATCGGCCTCGAGCTCTGCCGCCATCTCCTCGGCCAGGCTGTCCGGCACGCCGAGCCGCTTCCACTCCCGGCGGCATTCCTCGATGTAGGGAGGCATCACGCCACCTCCGCCTCGACCGCCGCCAGGACCGAGTCAACCTCGTTGCGGACATCGCGCCAGGCCCGCACGCCTTCGGCGAGGGCGCTGCGGCCGCTCGGCGACGTCCGGTAGTACTTGCGCGGCGGGCCGCCGTCGCTCGCGGCGCGATGCGTTGCGACGAGCCCGTCGCGCTCGAGCCGGCCGAGCAGGGGATAGATCGAGCCCTCGCCGACGGTCGAAAGGCCTCGCTCCTTCAGCCGTCGCGTCATCTCGTAGCCGTAGGCGGGCTCGTCGACCACCACGGCCAGGAGGCAGAGGTCGAGGACTCCGCGAAGCATCTGGCTGCGGCGGCTCTCAGCTGCCATGCGCCGCATGATAGTGGACTTTGTCTTGCGATGCAAGCTAGTCGTGTGTGACTTCGCGCGCGAGCTCGACGAACGCCTCGGCAGCCGGCGAGCGATAACGGTCCCGGTGCCACGCGAGGACGAGCGTTCGCGGCGGGATGCGCGAGCCGAACGGGAGCATCTTCACGGCGCGGTCGCGCGGATCGACGACGAGCTGCGGCTCGATCGCGACGCCCAGATCCTCGGCGACAACGGCGCCGAGCGTGCCGTTGTCGTCGGTGCGGAAGATCACATTGAGCTCCGGGACGCGCCCGGCGAGGAAGCGATCGGGGTCGTCGGTCGTGCGACGCCCGATCAGCGGCAGCTTCGCCACCTCTCGGAACGGCGGCGCCGCGTCGAGCTTCGCGAGCTCCGAGCGTGCCGAGACGAGCAGGACGTACGGATCCTGCAGCAGCTCCGCGAACTCGAACGGCCCTTCCGGCAGCGGGAGGTCGGCGAACGTCAGGTCGAGCTCGCCGTGTTCGAGCAGGCGCAGGAGATCCTCGGCGGCGCTCTCCTCGCGCACGCGGACGCCGACGAGCGGCCACTGCTCGCGAAAGCGGCGGACAACGGCGGGGAGGAGGCGGGCGCCGACGCTCTGGTAGATGCCGACGCGGAGTGTTCCCGCGGCGCCTTCGGCCAGCGCGGCCATGTCCGCGCGGGCCGCGTCGAGGCGCGCGACAATCGCGTCGGCGTGACCGAGCAGCAGGAGCCCGGCCTCGGTCGGCTCCACCCGGCGAGGTCCGCCGGGCCGGTCGAAGAGACGCTGCCCCACGATCCGCTCGAGCTGGGCGATCTGCTGACTGACGGCCGACTGGGTGTAGCCGAGCTCGCGCGCCGCGCGGCCGAAGGAGCCGGTGCGTGCGACCGCTTCCAGAGCCGCGAGATGACGCAGATCGATGCCCAGCCAATCATTAGCACTCATGATCGATACAAACGATAACTCAACTTGTTCTGATCGATAAGGCTCGGCACCATGAAGGCCATGAGGGCCAAGATCGCCATCGCACTCGGGATCGTCTATGTCGTCTGGGGATCGACCTATCTTGCGATCGCCGTCGCCGACCGGACGCTGCCGCCGCTGCTCATGCTCGCGGTCCGGTTCGGGCTCGCGGGTGGGCTGCTCTACGCATGGTCCCTGTGGCGAGGCGATGTCGCCGCGGCGCGGCTAGGCCGCCGGGAGTGGACGGCCGCAGCGGTCGTCGGCGGGCTGCTCCTCTTCGTCGACACGGGCGGCGTCGCCCTGGCCGAGGAGCGTGTCGCCTCGGGGCTGACGGCGCTCCTCGTCGCCACCGTGCCGCTCTTCACGGCACTTCTCGATCGCAAGTTCTTCGGCGTCAGCCTCTCGCTGGGCGCGCTCGCGGGAATCGCCACCGGACTGCTCGGCGTCGCGCTGCTCGTCGGCCCGAGCGCGCACGTCGACCCGATCGGCGCCGCCGTGATCCTGGTCGCTGCCCTCGCGTGGGCGGCGGGCTCCGCCTACGGCCGTGTCGCGCCGCTGCCGCAGGCGCCGTTCCTCTCCGCCGCGATGCAGATGCTCTGCGCGGCCGCGCTGCTCGGAGTCGCCGGAGCGGCGACGGGAGAGGTGAGCCGCGTCCATCCGTCGGCGATCTCGGCGGGCTCGGCCGGGGCGTTCGCATTCCTCGTCGTCTTCGGCTCGATCGTCGCCTTCACGGCCTACGGCTGGCTGCTGCGGAGCGGCGCGCCGAGCGTCCTCATCTCGACGTACGCCTACGTCAATCCCGCCGTCGCCGTCCTGCTGGGCTGGGCGTTCGCGGGAGAGGCGGTCGGCGGGCGCGAGCTCGCAGCCGGCGCGATCGTCGTCGCCTCGGTCGGGATGCTCGTCCTGGCTCGCCAGCCGCACCAGCACGAGGAGGCCGAGCCGCTGCCCGAGACGGTCGAGCCGTACCTCCGCCGCAAGGAAGCGCAGGAGGAGATGCCGTCGCCGGTGCCGCAGCTCGCCGACCTGCGCCGCATGGCGCCCTAGCACCGCCGTGCCGCCGCGCTACGGTGGCGGGGTGACCACGTTCGACCTCCGCACGCTGAGAATCCGCTCGGGCGACCAGGCCCGCGAGGCCGTCGAGATCGAGCTCGAGCCGCTCGTCCTGGGCGGCCAGAGCTACGAACCGCGGCCGAATCCGGTGCCCGCCGAGCTCGCCGTGACGCGCGCTTCGAGCGGCACCGTGCTCGAGCTCGCCTTCGACGTCACGCTCGAAGGCCCGTGCTTCCGCTGCCTGCAGGAGGCCGAGTTGGCGCTCGAGCTCCACCTGCGCGAGTACGAGGCGACGAAGCCCGAGAGCGATGACGAGCGGTCGGAGTACCTCGCAGACGACCGCGTCGACCTCTCCGGCTGGGCGCACGACGCGATCGCGCTCGCGCTGCCGGACAAGATCCTCTGTCGCCCGGACTGCGCCGGCCTCTGTCCCGTGTGCGGCAAGGACCTGAACGCCGAGCCGCACGAGCACGCCGACGAGCGCGTCGACCCGCGCTGGGCCGCGCTCGAAGCACTGCGCAAATCCGACTAGCGGTCGATCGAGGACATGTCC
>DATFSG010000243.1:0-3066 GCA_035262765.1 Gaiellaceae bacterium
GCCGCGTCGGCGATCCGCGACAGCTCGTACACAAGCCGGCTCTTGCCGATCCCGGGCACGCCGACCAGCGTGACGAGCTGGGGAACACGCTCCTGGCGCGCACGCTCGAACGCGTCCGAGAGGATCGCCACCTCTCGCTCCCGGCCGACCAGGTCTGCCCGCGCGTGATGCGAGACGTCGACGCCGAACCGCGACCGCGCGGCGGTGGCCCGCCAGACGGCGACCGGCTCGGATTTTCCTTTCGCCTCGACCGCGGGCGCTTCCTCGTACTCCACCGCATCGCGGGTGGCCCGATGTGTCGCCTCGTTGACGAGGATTCCGTTCACGGGCGCGGCTGCCTGGAGCCGGGCGGCGGTGTTGACGACGTCGCCGGATGCCATGCCCTCACCGCTGTCGGGATGCGCATCGAGTCTGATGAGCGCCTCGCCCGTGGTGACTCCGATGCGCAACTCGAGTCCCTCCTCGACCGCGAAGTCGTGAATGGCGAGCGCTGCCCTGACGGCCCGCTCGGGATCGTCTTCGTGCGCGATCGGCGCGCCGAACAGCGCCATCACCGCGTCCCCGATGAACTTCTCCACGGTGCCCCCGTGCCGCTCGAGCTCAGCGCGAACTCGCGCGTGGTAGGGCCCCAACAGCGCTTCAACGTCCTCGGGATCGAGGCTCTCCGCCCGCGCGGTGAAGCCCACGAGGTCGCAGAAGAGAACCGTGACAACCTTTCGCTCGCGGCGCGACTCAGCCATTGAGCTAAGACTCTACGAGCCTCTGGGCAGAGGGCTCAAGCAGACAGGCTCAGCTGCTGAGCCTGATGTCGCCGACGACACCGGTTCCGGCCTCGTTCGGCACCCAGCTCGCGTCGAGCGTGCGGTGGTCGCCGTTCGGTAGGCGGCACGTCCCGCTGAAGTTCGCGGCACCGACGTTCGTGACGCGTCCGCGGCAGACGTCGCCACTCGGCAGGTACTCGAGCTGCAGCGAGGTCTTTTCGAGCCGCGCCGGCGAGACGAGGAGGTCGGCGCGGATGACGAGCTTCTGCGGGCGGCGTGCCTGTCCGACGAAGGACACGATCTGTTGGAGCTGGCTCCCGTTGCGAATGACGTTACCCGTGAGGCTCTCGTCGACGTTCGCGGCGTTCCACTGCGGCGGCGAGTGGCGCAGCGGGCCGACGATCAGCAGCGGCAGCGCGATGAGCGTCACCGCGCCCGTCGTCGCGATCCGTCTTGCGCGCCCGCCGCCGAAGCGCCACACGAGCAGCATCAGGACGGTGGCGACGGAGACGCCGTAGATGATCGCGAGCCAGGGGGCGCCGCGATCCGTTCCCGCCATCAGCCCGTGCAGCGAGGCGAACCCCCACACGGCGAAGTTGAGGTAGTGCGCCTTTCGCCAGAAGCTGTACGGCAGCCGGCGCCGGTAGTGGTTCGTGATCGCGAGCGCGACGAGTAGCTCGGCGGCGGCGATGCCGAGACCCGTCCAGAGCGGCCGGTAGCTCGACGTGAACGGGACGAGCAGCTGGGTGAGCGAGAAGGGCAGGAACGAGTCGGCGGCGATCGCCAGGACGTGGACGCCGATGAGGGAGCCGACGAGGAGCCCGCCGAAACGGTGGACCTCTTCCACCGAGAAGCGCGGCCAGCGCCGGCTCTGCGCCTTGCCGCCGAGCGTCAGCCCGAGCGCGACGACGACGCTGAGCACGACGTAGGCGGCGACGCCGGAAGCCCGCGCCGCGTACCAGATCGCCGGGCTCGAGCTCAGGTGCATTTCTGCACTTCTCGCGTTGCGCTGTCCCAGGTCACGTTCTCGACGATCTCGCCGTCGGCGGCGACGAAGCGGCCGGGGATGTCGCGCGCGTCGAGCCAGTCGGGACCGTCGTCGCCGAGCAGGAAGCCGGTCTTCGCGGCGATGTCCGCCGCGAGGCACGTCGCGCCCGAGGCCGTGACCTGCTCCCAGCGCGACTCGGAGGGGAGGCAGGTGGCCGGGTCGACGAGGTGAGCGCCGCGCGAGGCCGTGCCGCTCGTCGCGAGGCCGCCGGCGACGACGCGGACGGCGCCTCCGGCCGGCAGAGCGACGTCGACCGGGCCACGGACGGCGAGGTCGCCGCCGACGGAGACGAAGCCCGGGCCGTCCAGCGCCGCCACCGCCTCGTCGACGGCCAGCGCCTTGACGACGCCGTTGAGGTCGAGCGTCAGCCCGGTCGGCCGGGAGAGCATCCGCCCCGAGACGGCGACCTCGGGCCAGCGGCCGCAGAGCGTCGGGTCGACGAGGCCCGCCGTCTCGGCGGCGACGTCGAGCGCGATCCTGAGGGTGTCAGCGAAGAGCCGCGAGACGCGAAGAACGCCCGCCTGCGAGGCGTTCACGCGCGACAACTCCGACTCCGGCCGGAACAGGCTGAATGCCGCCTCCCAGCGCTCGAGCGCTTCGGCCACCGCCTCGGGGCGGCCGCCGGCACTGACGACCTCGCAGCCCATGGCGCGAGACCGGTGCACGACGCCGACGCTCACGAGGTGGAGCTGGCGACGGGCGGAGCCTGCACCGGCGGTGCGATCTGACCGCCCTGCGCGACGCTATGCCGCACGGCGCGGCCGAAGGAGGCGGGGGCGCCGAGCGACTTTGCCTTCCCCTTCGCGTGGCCAGGTGCGTGGACTTTCGCGCCGACGAAGGCGACGCCGAAGACGAGCGCGGTCAGCAGGCCGATCGCTTTCTTCGCCGTGCGCGCCCGTGCACGCGCGGCCTCGATGCGGGAGTTCCTGTCCATGCGCCGCAGGGTGCCCGGAAGCGATGAGACGGCGATGTGAGGTAGCTGGGAGGCGAATGTGGGAACGCGGCCAGCGTGTTCAGGCCGCTCTCACGGATTACTGCTGGACTGCGTGCTGTGCATCCGAAAGCTGCGGCGTTGGCGGTGGTTCTGGCACTCATGCTGGCCGGCGGGGCTGCCCTCGCCACGCGGGGAGGCCACCATTCGAAGCCTCCGCTTCAGACTGCGCCGGACGCAAAGGTGAAGGCAACTCCGCCCGAGCGTCCTCCGGCGGCCGAGTCGGGCCTGCTCCCCTGGCAGCTTGCGGCGCCGCTGAGCCGCGA
>DATFSG010000244.1:0-4760 GCA_035262765.1 Gaiellaceae bacterium
TGGCGGGTGATCGAGCAGGGATGGACGGTCTTCGACGCCGAGGGCAACGTCGTCGGCTACGTCGACAAGATCACCGGCGACCTGGAGGAGGACATCTTCGACGGCATCACGTTCGGTGACGGCGGAACGGTGCTGACGCGAGCCCGCTACGTCCCTGCCGAACAGGTAGGCGAGATTCGCGAGGGTGAGATCGTTCTTCTGCTGGGCGCCGACGAGGTGGCGTCGCTCGCGCCGTACACCGAATCCGTCTCCCAGCCGCTCGTCTCACTGCTGCCCGAGGACGACGACACCTGATGTCCTCGAGTCTCCTAGACGACTACGTCGAGCAGTTCAACGCCGGCGTCCGCACCGGCGACTGGACCGCGATGCTCGAACTGCTGGCGCCCGACGCCGAGCTCGAGTTCGAGGGAATCCCCGTCGGCCCCTTCATGGGCCGTGACGTGATCGGCGAGACGTACCGCGCTCAGCCGCCCGACGACGAGATCGTCTTGCTCGACCGGCTCGGTGAGCTGAGCGCCGTCTACGCGTGGACCACGGAGCCGGCGCGACCCGCGGGCGAGATGCACCTCGAGGAGCGCCACGGCAAGATCGTCCGGATCCGCGTCCTGTACGAACAGTTCAGCGGCTGACCGCGCGCGAGCAGCCACTAGGATCCGCCGCGATGCCGAGCACCTCGCAGAAGATCCTGACCAGCACGAAGAAGCTCGTCCCCGTCGCGGTCAAGCGGCCGCTCCGGAAGGCGCTGCCGGCGCGCTATCTCCGCTACGTCGATCCCGACTGGCACCGGCGCGTGATTGGGAACGTGCCGCACTGGGAGTACATGGGCAAGCTCCAGCTCGACTATCTCGTCGAGCGCGGGCTGAAGCCGGAGCACACCCTGCTCGACGTCGGCTGCGGGCCGCTGCGCGCGGGTATCCACTTCATCGAGTACCTCGACACCGGCCACTACGCGGGCATCGACCAGCAGACCGAGGTGCTCGAGACCGCGCGCCAGATCGAGCTGCCGAAGCGAGGGCTCGTCGAGAAGCAGCCGCACCTCCTCGCCAACCATCTCTTCGAGTTCGGCCGGTTCGGAATGACGTTCGACTACGCGATCGCGCAGTCGGTCTTCACGCACATGCCGCTCAACAACATCATGCGTTGCCTCGTCCAGATGAGCCGCGTGCTGAAGCCGGGCGGGCGCTTCTACGCCACGATCCTGGAGAACACGCACGGGAAGCTGTTCATCGACGACATCCGCCAGTCGGACGGCCCCACGGGTACGACGCACTACGACGCCGACATCTTCCACTACGGCCTCGACGCGATGCAATTCGCCTGCGAAGGCACCGGACTGACCATGGAGTACGAGGGCGACTTCGGACATCCGAGGAACCAGAAGATGCTGGTATTCGTGCGTTCTGCCGACGTTTAGCGCGCTTTCGCGCGGTCGAAAATCTGCGCGTGCTGACGCTCTACCAGGCCAAGTGGTGTCCCTTCGTCTGCCGTGCGCCAGCCGCTGCGCCGAAGTACGCGCGCGCAGCGCGATGCGACGAAGTCAGGCCTGCGGGATCCGCGCCTCGAGCGCCGCAGTGACCGCGTCGCGCACGGGCTCGAGTTCGATCCGATCGAGCACGTCCTGGAAGAAGCCGCGCACGATCAGGCGCTCTGCCTCCGGGCGCTTCAGGCCGCGGCTCATCAGGTAGAACAGGTCCTCGCGGTTCACGCGGCCGACCGTGGCGCCGTGCGTGCAGCGGACGTCGTTCGCCAGGATCTCGAGGCCCGGGATCGGCACCGCGTGGGTGGTCGGCGAGAGCATCAGGTTGCGGCATTCCTGGTACGCGTTCGTCTTCTGCGCGTCCTTCTCGACCCGGATCATTCCGCGCCACACCGCGGTCGCCTCGTCGCGCAGCGCACCCTTGAAGGCGAAGTCGCTCTCGCAGTCGGGCGCGATGTGCTCCTGGAACGTGTCGTAGTCGAGGTGCTGCGTGCCGTCGGCGAAGTACGCGCCCGTTACGCGCGACGTCGCGCCGCGGCCGTTGAGGTCGTTCTGGATCCGCGTCTTGCCCTTCTTCGAGCCGAAGCCGCCGGCGACCCAGTCGAGCTCGGCATCGCGCTCGACGCGCGCGTGGTGCGTCGCGAAGTGCCACGTCTCGCGCGAGAGGTTCTGGAGGGAGACGTACTCGAGCTTCGCGGCCGGCTCGACGAAGAGCTCGGTGACCGCGTTCGAGTAGGCCTCGGTGTCGTCGGACGGCGACGCGTACTCCTCGATCAGCGACGCCCGCGCGCCCTCCTCGACCACGACGACGAGCCGCCAGAACGTCTGGCCGGTCACGGAGATGCGGACGTAGAGCGGCTTCTCGAGCTCGACGCCCTTCGGGACGACGACGAGGAGCCCGTGCTGCCAGAGCGCCGCATTGTGCGCCGCGAACTTCTCGTCCCAGCCGACGAGCGAGTAGAGCCGCTCGTGGTCGTCGGTGAGCGGCGCGAAGGTGATCCCCTCGGGCGCCTGCTCGATGTCGATGCCGTCGGCGGTGACGGTCGCGTAGCCGGCGACGTCGAGGTCGAGCATCGTCTCGATCTCCGCCGACGCCGCGCCTTCGAACGAGTCCGGGTCGAAGCCGCGCAGGTTCGTGAAGCGCCAGTGCTCCTCGGTCGTGTCCGGGAGCGGCAGCTTCTCGTAGGCGGCGAGCGCGTCGTTACGACTCATACGGCTTGTACCGGTGATGGAGGAGGATCCTGTTTCCGGCCGGGTCGCTCACGCCGGCACCCTGGCAGGCGCCGGAGTCCCACATCTCGCGCACCTCGACGCCCTTCGACTCGAGCTCGGCCTTGGCCGCGGCGACGTCGGGAACACCGAGCGCGATCGTCCCGGGCGGGAACGGGGCGAACACGTCGTCGTGCGTCTCGGGTGTCATCACGGCGAGCGTCACGTTCGACGCCTCGTACTCGATCCAGTCGTCGTGATGGAGATGCTCGTTCCGCGGCAGGCCCAGGACCTCGCCGTAGAAATGCTGCGCAGCCTCGATGTCGTCCACCGGCACGCGGATGTAGTCGACGCGGGTCACCTCAATCACGCGGCGCGTACCTCCGGTGCAGCACGATCTGGTTCCCGTCGGGGTCGGCGAAGAAGGCCATGTGGCAGACGCCCGTGTCGAGGACGTCGCCGTTGAACTCGACGCCCTTCTCCTCGAGCTCTCGCCGCGCCTCCGCGACGTCCGGGACACGCAGCGCGAAGCCGGCGTCGTGCGGCCCGCGGAACGCGCCGCCGATGTTCTCCAGCTGGAGCAGGTAGAGGAAGCCGTTGTCGCCGAGCGTGAACTCGGGGAAGCCGGCGTCGTCCTGCATCGGTAGACCGAGCGTCTCGCCGTAGAACTTCTTCGAGCGCTCCATGTCGGTGACGGGCACGGTCCAGAAGTCGACGTGCTCGACGATCATGCGTCGAACCTCCTGTGGAGTAGAAGTGCGTTGCCGTCGGGATCCTTGAAGAAGGCCATCCGGCAGACGCCGGTCTGGACTGTCTCACCGTCGAACTGCACGCCTTTCGCCTCGAGCTCGGCGCGCACCGCGTCGACGTCGCTCACGCGCAGCGCGAGGCCGGCCGGCGACACGGCGAACTGCTGGCCGATGCTCGACGGATCGAAGACGTCGAGCGTCACCTGGCCGCAGCGGAACTCAAGGTCGCTCTCGCCCTCCGACTCGATCTCGAGGCCGAGCGTGCCGGCGTAGAACTCCTTCGCCCGCTGGATGTCCTGCGTGAAGACCGAGACGAAGTCGGTGCGCTCGACGACGCTACTCATACGGCGCATAGCGCTTGTGCAGCACGAGCTTGTTGCCGTCGGGGTCGAAGAAGGTCGCCATGTGGCAGACGCTCGAGTCGATGGTCTCGCCGTCGAACTCGACGCCCTTCGCCTCCAGCTCGGCCCGCGCCGCCTCGACGTCGTCGACCTGGAGCAACGCGATCGCGTTCGCCTGCGGCTTGAACTCCTCGCCCCACTGTCCCGGCATCCAGATCGCGAAGCAGGTGTCGCCGACCCAAAACTCGCCCTTCGCGTGCTCGTCCGGCCGCAGCCCGAGCGTCTCGACGTAGAACTGCCGCGACCGCTCCCAATCAGTTGACGGAACGCCGACGGAGTCGACCCGCGAGATCGAGGTCAACCGACCGAGCCTTCCATCTGGAGCTGGATCAGGCGGTTCATCTCGACGGCGTACTCGAGCGGCAGCTCCTTCGTGATCGGCTCGACGAAGCCGCTCACGATCATCGCGCTCGCTTCCGCCTCGGTCAGCCCGCGCGACATGAGGTAGAAGAGCTGCTCCTCGCCGATCTTCGAGACCGTCGCCTCGTGCCCGATGTCCACGTCGTCGGCGTCGATCTTGATGTACGGGTAGGTGTCGGAGCGCGACTCCTCGTCGAGGATCAGCGCGTCGCAGACGACCTTCGACTTCGAGCCACCCGCTGCCTTGTTCACCTCGAGCAGGCCGCGATAGCCGGCGCGCCCGCCGTTCTTCGAGATCGACTTGGACGTGATCACAGACGACGTGTTCGGCGCGACGTGGACGGCCTTGCCGCCCGCGTCCTGATGCTGGCCGGAACCTGCGAACGCAATGGACAGCACCTCGCCGTGCGCCCGCTCGCCGAGCAGCCAGATCGCCGGGTACTTCATCGTCAGCTTCGAGCCGAGGTTCCCGTCGACCCACTCCATCGTCGCGTCCTCGTACGCGACGGCGCGCTTCGTGACGAGGTTGTAGACGTTGTTCGACCAGTTCTGGATCGTCGTGTA
>DATFSG010000245.1:0-4874 GCA_035262765.1 Gaiellaceae bacterium
CCACATGCAGACCGCGACCCGGCGGGCGACGCGCGCCATCTCCGCGATCGCCGCCGGCGCGTCGGACATGAAGGCGACGACGAGCTGCGCGAGCGCCACGTCGAACACACCGTCCCCGTACGGCAGGGACTCGGCCGGAGCCTCCTCGACCTCGAGGCCCGGCAAGCGCTCGCGCAGAACGGCGGCGAACTCGGGCGACGGGTCGACCGCCGCGACCGAGGCGCCGCGCGCGAGCAGCGCCGAGGTGAGCGCGCCGGTGCCGGCGCCGACGTCGAGCGCGCGCGCTCCCGCGCCCACACCGGCGAAGTCCGCGAACAGCGGCGCGAGGAGCGTCGAGTAGCGGCCCATGAAGTTGTCGTATTCGTTCCCGCCGACGTGGAAGATTCCGCTCATCGCGCGAGCGTATCGAGGTCGGCCGGCGTGTTCACGTTCGCGAGCAGCTCGGCGTCGAGCTCGACACGAACCGTGTCGAGCCCGTCCAGCACGGTGCGGAGGCGGCGCTCGCCGGTCTCGAACGCGGGGAGCGCGCGCCCGGCGACGGCGCACGGGAGCGGACCGTCCTGCGCCACTGCGGCGTCGCGACAGGCTCCGGCCAGCAGGCGAAGCGCAGCCGGTGTCAGCAAGGGCATGTCCACCGGGATCACGACCGCGAGCTCGTTCGTCGCCGCGCGCAGGCCGGCCGCAATCGCGGCGACCGGGCCCGTGCCGGGATCGGCCAGCCCACCAGGACCGACGGCGAGCCGCTCGTCGCACGTCTCCCCGAGCAGGCGCCAGGCGCGGTCGGCGAGAGTCTCTCCCTCGTACTCGGCCAGCTCCTTCGGCGACCCGAAGCGGCTGCTCCTGCCGCCGACGAGGAGGATCCCCGTCAGGCCTGGATCCGCCACGGCTCCGTGTAGACGTTGACCGAGCCGCCGCGGACGAAGCCGCAGAGCGTGATGCCGCGGTCGGCCGCGAGATCCACGGCGAGGCTCGAGGGCGCGCCGACCGCGACGAGGACCGGACAGCCGGCGACCGAGGCTTTCTGCACGAGCTCGAAGGAGAGCCGGCCGCTCACGCAGAGCACGTGCCCGGCGAGCGGCAGCAGCTGCTCGCGGAACGCCCAGCCGACGACCTTGTCGAGCGCGTTGTGCCGGCCGACGTCCTCGCGCACGCACAGCGGCTCGCCGGCCGCGGAGAAGAGCCCCGTCGCGTGCAGCCCGCCGGTCGCCGCGAACGCCGCCTGCTCCTCCCGCAGCCGCTCGGGGAGCGACACCACCAGCGCCAGCGGCAGCCGCAGCTCCGACTCGACTCGCGGCGCCTCGACCGCGACCGCCTCGAGCGCCCCCTTGCCGCAGACCCCGCACGAGGACGAGGTGTAGAAGCTTCGCTGCAGGCGCGCCGGGTCGAAGCCGGGTGCGTCGACGTCGACTGCGTTGACAGCGAGGTCGTCGGGTAGCTGGGCCTCGCGAGGCTGCAGCCCCTCTGACAAACAGAAGCCGAGCGCAAGCTCCTCGTCATGCCCGGGCGTGCGCATCGTGACAGCGACCGGTCGGCCGGCGATCCGGATCTCGAGCGGCTCCTCGACGGCGACCCGGTCCGGCCCGGTCGCGCCCGCCGGGAGCCGGAGGACGTCGACCGCGGCGGCCGAGTAGGGCGGCGCGTCCATCGCGCCTGAGCCTATGCCCTTCTAGAGCTCTTCGGCCGGATCGCTGCTCGCCCGCGTCGCGACGAGGTGGTCGTACACGGCTCGATAGCCGTTGATAGCGGAGGAGACGTCGCCCGGCGAGAGCTCCGACGCGTCGATCTCGACCGCCACGACGATGTCGTGCGCCGAGATGTACTCGGCGATGATCTCCCGCTCCTCGCCTTCACCGACGACGGGATCGGTCACGTCGTACCCGCTCTCCTCGAGCATGCGCGAGACGAGCCGGTCGAGCTCGGGCAAGGCGTTGGCCGGGTCAGTGCGGAGGTCGTCCTCGAGCAACCCCCACTCGCTCTCCCACTCGTGCAGGCTGAGTCCGGGATCGTGCATAGCGGGGTCTTGCACGGGCTGGGACGCCTTCAAACGCGGTGTCATACGATCGGCGGGTGAGAGCGCTCGTCGTGGGGTCGGGAGGTCGCGAGCATGCGCTCGCGTGGTCTCTTTCCCGTAGCGGCGATCTCGACGAGCTGCATGCCGCTCCCGGCAACCCGGGAATCGCGGCGCTCGCCCACTGCCATCCCGCCCGTGCGGACGACCACGCCGCGCTCGTCTCGCTCGCCCGCGAGCTCCGGATCGACCTCGTCGTCGTCGGCCCCGAGGCGCCGCTCGTTGCGGGCCTCGCCGACGAGCTGCGCCATCGCGGCATCGCGGTCTTCGGGCCGACCGCCGCCGCCGCGCAGATCGAGGGCTCGAAGTCGTTTGCCAAGGAGGTGATGGAAGCCGCCGGCGTGCCGTCGGCCCGTACGCTCCCGGTCGCCCGGCCGCCCTGCGTCCTCAAGCTCGACGGGCTCGCAGCGGGCAAGGGAGTCTGGGTCTGCCGGACGCAGGACGAGCTCGACTCGGCGCTCGAGGTCGCGCAGGAGCCATTCCACGTCGAGGAGCTCCTCGAGGGGCCTGAGCTCTCGCTGTTCGCTCTCGCTGCCGGCGAGACCGCAATCGCCTTCCCGCCGGCCCGCGACTACAAGCGGATCGGGAACGGCGACACCGGCCCGAACACGGGCGGCATGGGGTCGTTCTCGCCGCTCCCCGATGTCGGGGACGACGAGGCGGACGAGATCCTCGAAACGGTGCACCTGCCGGTGCTTCGCGAGCTCGCGAACCGGGGCACGCCGTTCCAGGGGCTCCTCTACGCGGGCCTGATGCGCACAGCCGACGGGCTGCGCGTGATCGAGTTCAATTGCCGCTTCGGCGATCCCGAGACGCAGTCGCTCCTGCCCCGGCTCGAGACCGACCTGCTGCCGCTGCTCGCGGGCGATCTCTCGCAGGAGCTGGCGGTCGCTGATAGAGCGGCGGTGACGCTCGTGCTCGCGGGCGGCGGCTACCCCGCACACGGCGACCAGGGCACGCCGATCGAGGGCGTCGAGGCGGCGGAGGAGACGGGAGCGCTCGTCTTCCACGCCGGGACGGCGCGCCACGACGGGCGACTCGTCACGAACGGCGGCCGCATCCTTGACGTCGTCGGGGTCGGCGAGACGATCGCGGAGGCGCGAACCGCAGCCTACGAGGCCGCGGCGCGCATAGATTTCGCCGGCATGCAGCTGCGCACCGACATCGCCGCCAATGTCTGAAGGCCCGCTGGTCGGGATCCTCGTCGGCTCGGAGTCCGACCGCGAGCGGATGCAGGGCGCGACGGCGCTGCTCGACGAGGCGGGCGTCGGCTACGAGTTCGAGGTGCGGTCGGCGCACCGCACGCCGGAGGCCGTGGCCGAGTACTCACGGAGCGCGCGGGAGCGCGGACTGCGGGTGCTGATCTGCGGTGCGGGGCTGTCGGCCGCGCTGCCAGGCGCCGTCGCCGCGCAAACCGACCTGCCGGTGATCGGCGTGCCTCTTCGCTCCAGCCTGAGCGTGCTCGACGGGCTCGACGCGCTGCTCGCGATCGCGCAAATGCCGCCGGGCGTCCCCGTTGCGGCGGTCGGCGTCGACAACGCGAAGAACGCAGCCGCGCTGGCACTCCGGATCCTCAACGTGTGAGATCCGCGCCGGCCGAAGCCGGCACCGATCCTTCCCCCCTCTAACCGACGATGTTCGTGCCGCCCGTGGGCAGCGGAACATGGCCGATCCCCTCCACGCCGAGCGCGTGCGCGAGCGCGTCGTGCGCCGCGGGGGGCCGGAGACCGCAGTTGCAGCTCGACGTCCCCTGCGTCATCACGCCTGCGAAGTGGACTCCCTCGTGGAAGCGGTTGTGGGCGATGCGAGCCAGCTCGGCCCACTCCCGCGCCATCGCGGAGTTGTAGACCTCGGGCAGCGCCTTCGTGTGGCGGAGCCCGCCGGCGACGTACCAGGCCTGCCGGGCGTTCCAGATCGCGCCGACTCCACCGTCGAGCGAGCCGTAGTCGTAGAGCGTGTGCCCGTGCACCGCGGCGCGGAAGCCGTGGAAGAAGTGCCGCGTCTGCCGGAAGCCGCGGTCCCAGGCGGGCTCGGCGTCGTCGGCCGCGGCGGCGCCGACGTGCTCGTCCAGGCCCTTCCGAACGAGCCTGTGACCGAGCCGGTTCGTCTCGCGCGCCCAGCGGACGCCGGCGATGTAGGCGCTCGGCACCGACGGGTGGTAGTTGCTCGTGCCGCGCGCAAGCTCGATCGACGCGGTCGAGCCCTTGGGCAGGCAGCGGACGTAGCCGTGCGCGTAGGCGGCCACCGCGTTGGTGATCCTGCCGTTGGGCGCGAAGCGGCCGGACAAGAGAATCGTCCCGTAGCCGCCGTGCGCGTAGCTCGGCTTGCCGAAGTCGAGGATGACGACGCCGTCCTCGTGCCGGCGACCCGCCTTGCAGCCCTGGGCGGAGAGAACCCACGGCTGCACTGTGTGCTCGTAGATCGAGAGGGTCGTCGCCTTCAGGCGATGGGCCGGCCGCGCCCGCCGCTTCAACGCGTGCAGATGCGCTACCGGAGCGTGCTGCCTCTTGGCCGTATGGCCTTTTGCCAGGGCGACGCCGGTGACGCCGAGAGCGAACGAAAGGACGGCCGCCGCAGAAAAAGTGTATCTCTTCAAAATAATCTTCCTACAGGTTTCGCGGCATAAATCCGCGCCAGAGTAGCGTCGTCTTTGGCGACTCGCGGACCGGCGTCCGAAGGCCCGAGCGCCGACGGGCGAGCGCTCTAGACTGGAACCGTGATCGCCCGCTACTCCCGCCCGGCGATGGCCAGGATCTGGTCGGACGAGGGGAAGCTCGCGACGTGGCTCGAGGTCGAGCAGGCCGCG
>DATFSG010000246.1:0-2465 GCA_035262765.1 Gaiellaceae bacterium
AGCTCGCCGAGCATCACGGTTTCGGTTACGCGTGGACGTACGACTCCCACGTGTTGTGGCAGGAGTCGATTCCGATGCTCTCGATCGCGGCGCGCGAGACCTCCACGATCAATCTCGGTCACTTCGTGACGAACCCCGCGACGCGGGACCCGACTGTGCTTGCGAGCGCGTACGCGACGATGCACGACCTGTCGAACGGCCGGATGGCGATGGGCATCGGCCGCGGCGACTCGGCCGTCCGCTACATCGGCCGGCAGCCCATGAAGGTCGCGGAATTCGAGCGGTCCTGCGCGATGGTGCGCGAGCTCATGAACGGCGGCGAGGTCGACTGGAACGACAAGCAGTTCCAGTTCAAGTGGGTGCGGCCGGAGCTGCCGCGCATCCCGATGTGGGTCGCGGGCTACGGGCCGAAGGCGCTGGCAGTCGCGGGCCGCGTGGCGGACGGCGTGATCATCCAGCTCGCCGACCCCGAGATCATCAAGTGGATCATGGACACCGCGCGCCGCGCGGCCGAGGAGGTCGGCCGCGATCCGGGCGAGCTCAAGTGCATCGTCGGCGCGCCGGCTCATATCTCCGACGACCTCGCCGACGCGCGCGAGCAGGTGCGCTGGTTCCCGGCGATGGTCTCGAACCACGTCATGGATCTGATCGAGCGCTACGGCACCGATGGCAGCGCCGTGCCGAAGGCGCTCACCGACTACGTCCAGGCGCGCAAGTTCTACGACTACAACGACCATTCGCGCGTCGGCGCGGCGCACGGCGAGTTCGTGACCGACGAGATCTGCGACCGCTTCTGCGTCCTCGGGACGGCCGAGCAGGCGAAGGCGAAGCTGCAGGAGCTCCCGGGCATCGGCGTCGACCAGTTCAACATCTACCTCATGACCCACGGGCAGGAGGAGACGCTGCAGGCATTCGGCGACGAGATCATCCCCGACCTTGCAAGCGCCCCTGCGTGAGCCAAGACCGATAGCCTCAGGCTCGTGGGGGATCTGCGGACGCTGCTCGAGCTGCGGCAGGCTTATCCGCTGTCGTGGTCGAGCGACGGTTCCTGGCTGCTGGTCGCGAGCGACCTGTCGGGGACGCGGCAGCTCTATCGTCTCGCCCTCGACGGCGGCGAGCTGGAGCAACTGACCCGCTACGACGAGCCGGTCGAGGGCCAGCTCCTCCTGGACGACCGGCTGTTGCTCGAGATCGACGAGGGCGGCAACGAGCGGACGCAGCTCTATCTGGACGGGGATCCGCTGGTGGTTGATCCGCGCTACATCCACCACTCGCCGCACATCTCGCACGACGGCTCGCTGCTCGCGTACGCGACGAATCGCCGCAACGGCCGCGACTTCGACATCGTCGTGCGGGAGCTCGAGAGTGGGGAGGAGCGCACGTTCGAGCTTGGCGGCATGTGCTTCGCCGGCGACTTCTCTCCGGACGGCCGCTGGGCCGTGGCCGGCCAGCTCGGCGAGCTCGCCGGCGACTCGAACCTGTTCCTGCTCGGCACCGAGACCGGCGAGGTCGTCCACGTGACCTCGCATGAGGGCTCGGCCGAGTACGGGGACCCGGTCTGGCTCGCCGACTCGTCCGGCTTCCTCTGCGCGACGAACGAGGGCCGCGACACGTTCGCGATCTCGCGGTACGCGCTCGGCGGCGGCTGGGAGGTCGAGCACGAGTCGGACTGGGACCTCGACTGCGTCGGCGACGATGCCGGCCGACGCGTGCTCGTCGTCGCGAACGAGGACGGTTACTCCCGCGTCGACGGCCTGTCGCTGCCTGGTGACGGAGTCGCAGGGCACTTCGTCTTCTCTCCGGACGGAACGCGGGTTGCTTTCGCGTTCTCGACGCCGATCGAGCCGAATCAGGTCTGGGTGCACGACTTCGAGGCGGGGAGCGCCCGGAAGCTGACCGACCTCGGCGGCGTCGAGGACGGCGTCGAGCCAGAGCTGCACCGCGTCGAGAGCTTCGACGGCGAGTCCATCCCCGTCTTCCTGTTCCTGCCCGAAGGCGACGGTCCGTTCCCGGTCGTGGTGACCGTGCACGGCGGCCCCGAAGCCCAGTGGCAGCCGTGGTACTCGTCGGGGTTCGGCGCGCTGACGCAGTACCTCGTCGCGCGCGGCTACGCGGTGGCGGCTCCGAACGTGCGCGGCTCGAGCGGCTACGGGAAGCGGTTCGAGCACCTGGACGACGTGGAGAAGCGGCTCGACTCGGTCGAGGATCTGCGGGCGCTGCACGGGTGGCTTGCGGAGCGGCCCGAGATCGACGGCTCGCGCGCGGTCGTCTACGGGCGCTCGTACGGCGGCTACATGGTGCTGGCCGCGCTCGCGTTCCAGCCGGAGCTGTGGGCGGCCGGCATCGAGTTCGTCGGCATCTCGAACCTACGCACGTTCCTCGAGAACACCTCGATCTGGCGCCGCGCTGCCCGCGAGCGCGAGTACGGGCCGCTGAGCGATCCCGCGCTGCTCGAGCGGTTGTCT
>DATFSG010000247.1:0-2383 GCA_035262765.1 Gaiellaceae bacterium
TGGACGAAGCCGAACGTCGGCCCGTCGGCGGGTGCGAGGCGCTGCTCGAGCTCGTCGACCGGCGCGGCGAGACGGAGCTCGAACGCCTGAAATCCCCAGCGGGCATACGCCGCCCGGGCACCCTCGTTCGAGGCGACGACGTCGAGCTCGATCACCTCCGCTCCGGCCTCGCGCATCTTCTCGATGAAGGTTCGCGTGAGCTCGGCGGCGATGCCGCCGCCGCGCGCAGCCGGACGGACGAAGATGCCACGCAGCTCGGCGACGCGCTTCCCCGTCATGCGGCCGAACGCAATTCCGATGGGCTCGCCGGCGTCGTTCTCGGCGAGCCAGGCCGTGCCCGCCTTCGCCAGCTCGTCGAGCTCCTCGAGCTCGTCCTCGGAATCGTCGTCGCGCCACGGCGCGTCCTTGATCTCCTCCCCGAACTCGAGCCAGAGCTGGTGGAGGACGTCGCGGTCGTCAGTCGTCGCTAGGCGGATCACGGGATGAGGAACTGTGCGAGTAGGTAGTGCGCCGTCAGGTTCTGGAAGGGCTCGAAGCGCGCGCCGGTGGCGCGGACGTCGACGTCACCATAGAGCGCGCGCACGGCCTTGCGCAGGGCGAGGTCGCCCGCCGGCCAGGCGCGCGGCCGGCCGAGGTAGCGCGCGAGGAACCAGTCCGCGGTCCACTCGCCGAGCCCGCGCAGCGCAGTCAGCTGCTCCTTCACGTCTTCGTCCGAGAGGAGAGCAAGACCATCAAGGTCGAGGTCAGAGCGCGCAAGCCCGATCACGTATTCCGCCTTGCGCCGCGAGAAGCCGAGCGAGAACAGCTCGTCCTCCGAGGCTGCGGCGACCCGCTCGCGCGCGGGGAACGCCCAGACCCGCCCGACCGGCTCGCCGAATCGCTCGACAAACCGGTTGCGGATCGCGAGCGCCGCAATGAGCGAGACCTGCTGCGCCGTGATCGCGCCGACGAGCATCTCGAACGGATCCGGCGCGAGGGTCGGGCGGAACCCGGCGAAGCGAAGCACGAGCGGAGTGAGCGTCTCGTCTCCAGCAGCCCACGAGGAGAAGGCGACGAGGTCGAACTCGAAGCCGAGCAGCCTGCCGACGACAGCCTCGATCTCCGCATCGAGCGGATCGACGTCGACGCCGCCCTCGGCCGCCGCGATCCGCACCTCCCGCCCGCCGACCGCGCGATAGAGCGCTCCTTCCTCGAGCACGGTCGCCCGGTCGAGCCCGAACGCTCGAAAGCGCGCGGTCGTCAGCTCGAAGTCGAACGGCTGCGGGACCGGCAGCAGCAGCGCTACAGGTGCGAGGTCAGCCCGGCGCCGGAGGCGTCGGAGTCCTCGGCCGCGTCATCCTGCGCGTTCGCGTACCAGGAGCGCCAGTACGTCCCGTCGTCGAGGTCGCGGGCGAATGCCGTCAGCTTGAGCGGGTGGAACGTGTCGCACATCACGGCGAGCTCGTGCGTCTCGTGCATCCCGATCGCCTTCTCGGCGAGCCCGGGCTGCGGCCCGTGCGGCAGTCCCGACGGATGGAGCGTGATCGAGCCGACCTCGACACCCTTCCGCGAGCCGAAGTTGCCGGAGACGTAATAGATCATCTCCTCCGACTGCAGGTTCGAGTGGTGGTACGGGATCGGCACCGCGAG
The DNA here is from genome assembly GCA_035262765.1 of Gaiellaceae bacterium. Taxonomy (GTDB): domain Bacteria; phylum Actinomycetota; class Thermoleophilia; order Gaiellales; family Gaiellaceae; genus Palsa-739. The sequence continues at coordinate 1,630 of DATFSG010000247.1, forward strand.
CGGGTCGAAGTCGAGCTTGCGCGGACAGAACGAGCAGATCACGAAGTTCTGCCCCTGGAACGTCTGGTGCGACGGCGGCGGCTGGTGGATGCGGCCGGTGATCGGCTCGAAGTCGTGGATCGAGAACGTCCACGGATAGAGGTAGCCGTCCCAGCCGACGACGTCGAACGGGTGGTAGTCGACGACGTAGGTCTGGTAGCCGCCTCGGACGCGCACCTTGACCGGGTACTCGCCCCGCTCGCGCACCGTGTGGAGCTCGGTCGGCGGATGGATATCGCGGTGGTAGTACGGCGCGCCCTCGATCAGCATCCCGTACTGGTTCCGGTAGCGCCGCGGGATCTCGATCAGGCCAGGCGTCTCGAAGACGAGGTACCGCTGCGGGCCTTCCGGCTTGAAGCGGTACGTCGTGCCGCGCGGGACGACCACGTAGTCGCCTTCCTTGTACGGCAGGTCGCCGAAGATCGTCTCGAGCGTGCCCGAGCCCTCGTGGACGAAGATCACCTCGTCGCCCTCGCCGTTGCGGAAGAAGTAGTCCATCGAGCCGGACGGGCGGCAGAGCGAGATCTCGACGTCGTTGTTCCACATCAGGGTGCGCCGGCCCGTGATCTCGTCCCCTTCGGGCTCGACGCCGAACGTCTTGAAATGGTGGTGCGCGTGCGCGTCCGGCACCCACTCCTCGCGCTCGATCGGTTCGAATGGCCCGAGCTCCATCACCCGGCACGGCGACTGCAGGTGGTACAGGATCGACTCGTTG
>DATFSG010000248.1:0-3641 GCA_035262765.1 Gaiellaceae bacterium
CTCGTCGGCTTCCGCACCGAGTTCCTGACCGAAACGCGCGGCACCGGCATCCTCCACCACGTCTTCGAGGCGTGGGAGCCATGGCACGGCGAACTGCGCTCGCGACCGACCGGCAGCCTCGTCGCCGACAGGCGGGGACAGACGACCGGGTACGCGATTCTCAACCTGCAGGAGCGCGGCTCGCTCTTCGTCTCGCCGGGCGACGAGCTCTACGAGGGGATGATCGTCGGCGAGAACGCGCGCGACGGCGACCTCGACGTGAACGCATCGAAGCCGAAGAGGCTGACCAACATGCGCGCGGCGGCGGCCGACGAAGCGGTGCGCCTGATCCCGCCTCGCGTCGTGTCGCTGGAGCAGGCGCTCGAGTTCATCGCCGACGACGAGTCAGTCGAGGTGACCCCGACGTCGATCCGCCTACGAAAGACGGAGCTCTCGGCGACGAAGCGGCAAACGCTCGCCTCGCGCGCCAAGCGCGAGCGGGCGCTTTCTTCCGACTGACAGCCGCCACAGCGCGAGTGGACGAGCCCGACAAGAGCTAGACATGTTGCCGCGTGGCACCGCAGGCGAGCAGTTGTAGGCTCACCGCATCCATCCCGCCGACGGAGGGAGTTCGATGGCAGTCGTATACATCCAGGAGTTCACGATCGCGGATCGCTCGACGCAGAACTACGACTTCGTAGCCGACAAGGTCGGCGATGGGCCGTTCGACGGTCTGATCGCCCATACCGCCGGGTTCGATGACGAGGCCGGCGTGTTCAGGATCCTCGATGTCTGGGAGACGCGAGAGCAGGCCGAGCGGTTTCTCGCTGAGCACGTTCAGCCGCTCGTCGAGCAGGGTCCGAGCGCGTTCCCGAATCCCGATGCCTTCACTGAACCGACGAGAGACGGCTTCTACGAACTGCACCACGTCGTCGCGTGAGCGGCAGGTAAGCCGGGACCGACGAAGGTAGAAAACCGGTCGGCACGGAGAGGAGGCGATCATGGCGACAAAGGACAAGAACGCGAAGAAGAGCATGGCGAAGAAGCCGGCTCAAAAGACGTTGAAAGAGAAGCGCCAGGCGAAGAAGAACAAGGCGTAGCCACCGCGCAGGTCACACGCCGGGGGCCAGAGTCCTCTCATGGAGAACCCGGGGACGACCCCAAAAAGGGACGGGGAGTCTCGCACGCACGCGCCAGCGGTCGCAGCTGGGGGTCCGGGACTCTTTGTCTGCATGCTCTGCGCCGCTGCCACTTGCTCGGTTCACGTGAATCAGTGCTCGATCCGGGAAACACTCAAGGTGAAGAACTGCGGCCAGCCAGCGAGATGGTCAGTGGCCGGTGCTGCGCTTGCCGGCAGCCAGGAGACAGGCGTGCGGCGCCTTCTCATGCTGCAGCGTCTTCACGTCTTGCGCGCGCGGCGGCGCTAGCGGCAGTTCGGCGTCGGCGAATGTCTCCGTCGTGTCCAGTGGCGGTACGGTGCTGAAGAGGCTCTCGATCTGCGCGTCGCTCGGCGGGTTCCCCGACCAACTCGGCCCCGGAGACCGGGCGGTAACTCGCAGGTCGGGTGAGGGGGGTTGGTTCTTTGTCGGAGAAGACTGCACGACTTCGTAGCGGGTCACGATCCAGCCTCGCCGTCCAGAGAGCAGGTCTTGGAGCCAGCTGCTCTCTCCGAGCTTCCACAGGTCGTAGAGGTCGTTGTCGTGGGGGATGGTCTTGGGAATCGGCTGGACGGAAGCCGGCCCCTTGTAAGGCGGCTTCCTCAAAGGAAGCGACTGGTCAGCTAGGGGCACTGCGGCCGATATCGCGAACACCTGGGCCCGGAAGCGGAGGAGCTGATACGTGCCGGCAGGCACGTAAAGGATCAGCTGCCGCGATCCTGGTACGTTCGGCGCGAGATTCTTGCCGTCGGCGACGAACCTCCCTGCTGCGAGCACAGTCGACGGCTGGACCTCCCACACGTCGGTCATCAACCGCGAGCGCTGAGGATCGGGGAGGGGATTGCTGAAATAGGTCGTCGCCACGCTCTTCGCTGTCGGCTGACGGGGGCACGGCACAATCCTCGAGCCGGTGAGCGTGTAGTCCGACCCGAGGACGACGACGGCCTGGCTGCCAACGTCCTCGTAGCCGAGGGTCGCACTAAGAAGGTCGTAGCCGTCTTGTACACCGAGTTTCTTCAGGCTCACCTGCACCGAAACGGCCCGATCTAGATGGGAAGGGACGTACTGGTTCTGGTACCAGAACTCCCATCCGCCAATTGCGAGCCCGACGGCGGTCAGCACGACGCCCGCGCTCACACGGGCGGTCGACTTCCGTATCTCGCTCCAAAAGAGCACAAAACCGAGGAACCCGGCCGAGAGGAAGAGGAGCGAAATGCCGGTCACGATGGCCCGCTGCGTGCCCGCCCCGGCCTGCGCGCCGAAGAAGACATACACGCCCAGGAGGATCGAGAGGAGCAAGGCCACCGGCACTGGCTCCTTGCACGGCGGCCGTACGCCGTTCGCCTCGCCAGGCCACCCGATCGGGTTGAGCCGCCACGCAGCGCCGAGAAACAGGATCGCGGCAATCACGAGCAAGGCGCCCGGGAAAAGCACTCCAAGCCGACCCCCGGTCAGCGACACGTCATGCACACCCACGACCAGCGCAGCGAGACCCGCAACGAGGAAGAAGCCAGCCAAGAACCAGATCGCCGCAGCTCCTGGCAGGCGCCTACGTACAAACGCCGACGGAGAGCCTTGTCGAGGGTCTGGACCCCGAGGCGCTGCCTTCGAGGTGTCAGGCTCTGATGCAACATCGGCTCCCTTGACATCAGGCTCGCCGAGAGCCTCTCCGCAGCTTGCGCCGAGGATCGCCAGCGCAAGCGCGACGACCACCTTTCCTCCGATACTCGCACCGAACTTCGGCTTCAGCGGTGACACGGGGTGACCTCCCACGCAGACAGCGGGCCGGGACGCGCCAAGCGCGGGATGCCGCACTCTCGAGTCGTCGCGCCGGTCCGAGCGTTACTACTACTCGCCCAAACCGCTGTCAAGCGGAGCGGCCACCCATTCAAGACGGAGCCGAGCGCCCAAGCTTTGCCACCGACGACGTAGCGCGCTCGTGGCCGGCCCGGCGGTGTCCTGGCCCTAGTTCTGAGGATTCCGCGGACCTGCGCGCAGGTTGGCGCGCGCGGCAGCGTCTGCCCCAAGCCTTCGGCGCGCCGCACTCACACGCGTTGACCTTGGCGCATCCCGGTGGGATACTCGGGGCGTCTGCGGCATTGGGGCCCGAGAGGGGAGCACCGTGCTGCAGGAACCGAGGGATCTCAGTCCATCGAGCATCGGAGCTAGGTTTCTCGGGTCGTTGAGCCGTTCGTGCGGTTGCGGACGCCGATACGAATCTCGCCAGCTTCGGTGCGAACAGCGGGATCATGGCTTCACCCACACGCGGCACCTGCTGACGATTCCTCCAGGCCGGCAATGAATGCTCGGAGCCTGAGTCCGCGCCATCTGATCGCCGCGATCGCGCTGGAGCCGGACACGGGCACGCTGTTGCCGGGGCCATTTATCGGAGGTTGCGTCGATGTGGCGACGTTCCCGACTCCGCCCGGGCCTCCGGGCTCTACGCCGCCTGGGTCGGTGCCGCCTGGGTCGGTGCCGCCTGGGTCGGTGCCGCCTGGGTCGGTG
>DATFSG010000249.1:0-7846 GCA_035262765.1 Gaiellaceae bacterium
ATGTACGGCGCCGCGGCGCCGATCGTCACGCCGAGGCCAGCGCTCGTCCGGGGTTGATGCCATGCGAAAGTCGACCTACGCTCCGGCGATGCGGCAGAGCAACCCGATCCGTCGTCGCGTGCTCGCGGCCGCGCTGGTGGCTGGCGTCCTGGCGCTTTCGACTGCCGTCGCGACCGGCTCGATCGGTCACGGCCACCGCAGAGCCGCGTGTAAGCGCAGAACCGCGTGCGGCTTCACCCTTCGCGGGCGCATCAAAGGCCTGTACCCAGGCGTTCACAAGCGACTCAAGATCGTCGTGCACAATCGCGGTCCACGCCGGCTGACAGTTCGCTCGATCACCACCCACGTCCGCGGGGGGAACGCAGCCTGCAGAGTGCGGAACCTCCACGTCTCGCGCTATCGCGGCCGCCTTCGCGTCGCGGCCCATACGTCCCGGCGTGTCCGGGTGAGGATCTGGATGCGGCGCAGCACTCCGACCGCATGTCAGGGCCACGTGTTCCGACTCACCTTCCGCGGGCGCGGTACGCAGTAGTTCCGCCGGGGTCTAGGATCGGACCACTCGGACCGAAGGAGAACGTCATGCGGAGAGTGGTGTTTGTTGCGTTGGTCGCGTTTGCGCTTGTCGCTGCTGCGACCGCGTCGGCAGGGGTCGTCAGCACCCAGACGATCTCGCCCAATCCCAGTCCGTTCGTGGACTGCTCGAACCAGGGATTCGCCGGGAACTATCCCAATGCGGAAGTCGAACCGTGGGTTTCCGTCGACCCCCTCGACTCGGCGACCGCTGCGGCTTGGCAACAGGACCGGTGGGGCGATCCGAGTGAGGGCGGTGCTCATGGGATCGCCGCTTGGTCGAGCACATCCGGGAACTCGTGGGCGCCGTTTACGACGTGCTCGGGCGGAACGGCCGCCAACAACGGGAATTTCGACCGGGCGAGCGATGTCTGGCTCTCCTACGGGCCTGACGGCAGGCTGTACCAGGTGGCGCTCGTCTTCGACGAGGCGACCGAGTCCCAGGGAATCACGGTGAGCACGTCGACCAACGACGGCGCGACCTGGTCGAACCCGACCTTCGTAGACCAGTTGCACCAGAAGAGCTTCACCCATGGCGATGACAAGGAGTCGATCACGGCCGACCCGTTCCATCCCGGGTACGCCTACGTCGTCTGGGACCGCTACTCCAACCAGAAGCCGCTCTACACCGACGGTCACGGCCAGAACGCAAACAAGGGCCCGGCGTTCTTCTCCCGCACCACGGACGGCGGCAAGACCTGGTCGGCGCCGCAGGCCATCTTCGCGCGCGACAACGGAACGATCGGCAACCAGATCGTCGTGCTCCCGAACGGCACTCTGGTCGACTTCTTCACCAACTTCATCGCGCACAACGTCAAGGGCGGCGTGGCGTTCACCGCGGAACTCGACTCGGTCCGCTCAAACAGCCAGGGCCAAACGTGGTCGACGCCGATCGTCGTTTCGCCGATGACGCCGAACGGAACCTACGACCCGACCAACGGCCAGTACGTCCGCGCCGGCGACAGCCTCTTCGACGTCGCCGCTGCGCCGAACGGGACTCTGTACGCGGTCTGGCAGGACTCGCTGTTCAGCGGCGTCGACCAGGTCGCATTCACCAAGTCGACCGACGGCGGACTGACGTGGTCGATGCCGAGGCAGATCAGCGAGGCGCCGCCGAGCTTCAACGACCCAGCGGGCCAGGCGTTCACTCCCTCAGTCGACGTCTCTGCGAACGGGACGGTGGCGGTCACCTACTACACCTTCCAGAACACGACCAGCGCTGCGTTCCTGGCCACCGACTACTGGGCGATCACCTCAGCCAACGCTGGGACGAGCTGGAGCCCGCAACTGCGGCTCACACCGAGCTCGTTCAACGGCGAGCTGGCTCCGATAGCCGGAGGCCTGATGATCGGTGACTACGAAGGTCTCGCGCACCGGGGCAACACCTTCACAGCGGCATACGAGGTCGGAAACACGCAAGCCGATCCCACCGACATCCAACTGACAACTTTCACGCCCTGACCTGCTCCCTTTTGTGGGCACCGTTTCGACGGTGCCCACAAGAACCGCCTCAGGCGGCGGCGACGTCGCCGAGCCGGTAGCGCAGGTCGTTCAGCCGGTCGTGCCACTCGTCCGAGAGCCCGGCGACGCACTTCATCGAGCGGCAGGCGAGCTCCACGAGCGCGCTCGGCGGGATTCCATGCATCTCCGCCCACTCGCGGTCCTCGTCCGACAGGTCGTCGGGCGGCTCGCCGGCCGTCGATGCCACGAGCTCCGCGGCCCGTACCGCGCGCTGCGCCGTCAGCTCGTCCGGGTCGTCGCAGGCCGCCGCGAGCGTCTGCTCGAGTGAGCGCCAGTCCTCCATCACGGGTCGAATTCCACCTGGTCGAAGAAACGAAGCACCGTGTGCCCAGGCCTTACAACGCCCTGCAGCGCGCGCAGCTCGTCGTCGGACGCCTCGCCCAGCGCCCGCTTGATCGCGAGCCAGGGGAGGTTGAAGTCCTCTTGGATCATCATCGTCGAGATGCGGGGGTTGATCTCGATCACCTTGTCGCCCATGAACTGGATGCTGAAGAACCACTCGAGCCCGAACTCGGCGACGACGCGCTCGGACGCCGCGACCAGCTCCGGGGCGTCGAGCGTGACGAAGTACATGCCGAGTCCGCAGCGCACCGATTCGCGCGTGCGCGTCGCCTGGAGGACGATGCGGCTGCCGTCGGCGATGCCGTCGACCGTCCGCTCCGGCTCGGTGAGGAACTCCATCACGAGCAGGTCGAGTCCGTCGTCCGGGAGCAACTCGACCGCCTCCTCGAGCCGCATCGCAAGCGCGCCGGGCCGCTCGTAGAGGAGCTGGTGCGTGCGGTCGACGGTCGGGTCGAGCACGCGGAAGCCACGCGAGCCGGAGGAGAAGGCCGGCTTGAAGCAGACCGGCCGCTCCGGGTAGCCGAGCTCGCGCGCCGCCTCTTCGACCCCGGCGGCGCCCGTCACGCGGCGGAAGTCCGGGGCGCCGACTCCGATCCGCTGCAGCGAGGCGAAGGTCTCGCCCTTGTCGTTCGAACGCCGCTCGGCGTCGGGGCCGCTGATCATCACCGGAACCGAAAACTCGCCGCGCCGCGGCGCCAGATGGTGCAGGTCGTGCGACGACTCCGGCAGGACGACGTCGACGCCTTCCTGCTCGACGAGCTTGAGCAGCGCGTCGGGAAAGGTGGGGTCCGCGCCGGGCGGGACGAGATGGAACGCGTCGCACAGGTGGCGCCCGATCGCCCGTTCGGACATGTCCACGCCGACGAGGCGAACCTCCCGCTCGCCGTTCTCCTTCAGGGCGCGCAGAAGCCGTGCCGCTCCCGGCGCGCCGCAGGCGGTGACGAGGATCGTCGTCACGCTGTCGCGAGCACCCACTGGAACTGGACGGGGCCTTCGGGCTCCTCGAAGGTGACGACCTCGTCCCGCTCGATCGCGAACCCCGCCTCGCGGACGAGTCGTGAGTTCGTCTCGGGCGGATAGCTCGCGAAGTACGTCTCGGCTCCGAGCCACTCGCCCGTCCAGCCGGGGTTGTCCGACGTGCCGAAGGCGACGCAGAGCACACCGCCCGGCACGAGCCAGTCGTGGCTGCTCGCGAGCAAGGGCGCGAGCAGCTCCCGCGGGACGTGGTTGAGCGTGTAGAAGGCGATCACGCCGTCGAGTGAGCCCGTGGGGAGGTCGAGGGCGGTGAAGTCGGCGCAGATGAACCTCGCCTCCGGGATCGACACACGGGCGCGCTCCACCTGGCGCGGCGAGATGTCGACGCCGGTCACCGCAAACCGCTGCGCGAGCCGGAGGGTCTCGCGAGTACCGGCACCGCAGCCGAGCTCGAGCACACGAGCGCCCTCGGCGAGGCGCGACGCGAACTCGTTCTCCCAGTCGTCGCGCGGATCGCCGACGATTTCCTCGCGCCAGGCTGCGAAGGTCTCGCCGATGGCGTCGTAGCCGTCCGCGACGATCTGCGTCCGAGGGTCGGGCACGGCGCGATGGTACTTCGGGGCCGCCCACTACACTCGCGGTCGGGTGAAGCTGGTGGCCACAACATGAGGCGTCCCCGCGGCCGGCGCGCTGTCGGGACGCTTGTCGTCACCGGTCTTGCCGTCGCCTACATCCTCTGGCGAGTCAATCTCAGGGCGACTCTGCACGTCCTCGCGCACGCGAGCGTGGGGTGGTGGCTCGCCTCGTTCGGGATCTGGGTCGTCACGGTCTGGCCCCTGGCCTGGCGCTGGCAGAGACTGCTCGCCTCGAGCGGCGTGCACGAGCGGCTCGGCTGGCTGGTGCGGACGACGTTCGTCGCCTACTCCGCGGCGCAGGTCCTGCCGACCTCGCTCGGCGGCGACGCCTCCAGGATCTACGAGACGGCGCGGCGCCATCCCGGCTCGCGCGGGCCGGTCGCCGGAACGGTGCTGCTGGAACGAGCGCTCGGCGGCGCCGCCACCCTGCTGCTCGCGGCCGTGGGCTTCGTGCTCGCCATCGGCCACTACCCGGTCGGCGGCTACGTCTGGGTGGAGCTCGCATTCGTCGTCCTCAGCGTCCTGGGCGCCTTCGTGCTCTTCTCGGCGAGCCTGCATCCCGTCCTGCACCGGCTGCGTCCCGGGCTGAGCCGGCTGCGACTCGAGGCGATCCTGCGAGACGTCTACGTCGCAGTGCACGCCTACCGGACGCGGCTGCGGCTGCTCTGCGGGGTGTTCGCTCTCACGATCGTCGTGCAGGCTGCGCGCGTGCTCGCGATCTGGTGCGCCGGCAAGGCTGTGGGAATCGACCTCTCCCCGCGGCCCTACTACGTGATGGGGCCGCTGCTCTTCCTCGTCATGCTCGTGCCGTTCACGATCAACGGTCTCGCCGTCAGGGAATCGTTCTTCGTGAGCTTCCTCGGCACCCTCGGCGTCTCGGCCGACCAGGGCTTCTCCGCCGGCTTCCTCTTCTTCGTCGTCACGGTTGCCGCCGCGCTGCCGGGAGCCGTGATCGTGGCGCGCGAAGGCCTGCGCGCCCGTCCTGTGCCGGGAGCCGGGCCGGCGCGATGAACTGGCCCGCGAATCCGGCCGTGGCCGTGCGCCGACCGGCTGTGCTGTTGGCCCCGGCCGACCTTGCGTGGCGCTTCGTCGGCCCGGCGGCGCTTCTCGCGCTGCTCGGCCTCTCCCGGCTCCTGCCCCACACCGGGTTCGGCCTCTGGGTGCGGCTCGCCGCGGCGACGCTAGTCGTCCTGCTCCCGGGCTTCTACGTCGCGCGGTGCCTGGGCCAGCGGAGCGCCGCTGCGACGCTCGCTATGTCGGTCACGCTGGTGGGCGCCGGACTCGCGCTGACGTTCGCCCTCGGCGCCTCGCTCGACGTGACGCTCGCCTTCCTGCTCTCGGCCGGCGCGATCGCCTTCCTCTGCTCGCTGCTCGGCCGGGAGCTGGAAGGCGTGCGGCTGCCCGGCGCGACGCGTTTCGCGCGCGGCCTCGTCGCCCTGGCCGGGGTCGGGCTGGGCGTCGGCATCTGGTTCGTGCAGGGCGCCTTCACCGGCGACGTCTTCTTCCACCTCGGCCGCATCCGGAAGCTCGAGACGCTCCATGCACTCTCCCTACACGACGTCGGGGAGTTCAGGCACGGCGGACTACATCCCGGCTACGCGTTCCCGCTGTGGCACGCCTGGCTGGCGCTCGTGTCCCGGCTCGCCGGTGTCGCGCCGACGAGCGTGGCCGCGCACGAGGCGAGCATCCTCGTGCCCATCGCCATGGTGCTCGTGTTCGAGATGGGCTGGGCGATCTTCCGCTCGATCGGTCTCGCGGTCGCCGTCCTGCTCGCGCAGCTGGCGTTCAAGGTCTTCGCGGCGGGACACGGCGGCGTCTATCGCTACCTCTGGGAGCCGGGCAGCGTCGCGACCCAGTTGCTCGTGCCCGCCGCGGTCGCGTTCTTCTTCTACTTCGTTCGCAAGCCGATCTGGCCGACCGGAGTCATGCTCGCCGCGACGTCGGTCTCGCTCGCGCTCGTCCACCCGACGTACGCGCTGTTCCTCGCGATTCCGTTGGCGGCGTTCGTCATCGCACGCGCGCTCCTCACCTGGGGCCGGGACTACCGCAACGGCGTTCTCGCGTTCGCCGTCTTCGTGTTGCCGATGGCGCTCGCGTTCCTCTGGCTGGAGCCGGTCGTCCAGCAGACGATCCCGGTCTCGCCGAAGCCGGCCCAGCTCGCGCAGAACCTGCACCACTACCGCCACGACCTCGTCGTGCACTCGCTCGCGCGCTACGCCCTCGCGCCCGGCCGCATCGACCGGAACGGAGCGGTGACGATCGTCGCCTTGCTGCTCGTGCCGCTCGCGCTGCTCGCCCGGCGCCGGCGCTGGGCCGCGCTCGTGCTCGGCGGGACGGTCGCGGTGCTCGGGATCGAGCTCTGGCCGCTCGTCTTCCCGCACTTCTCCAACGTAGTGTCGCTCTCGCAGTCGCGGCGGTTGACCGGCTTCATCCCGTTCGCGATAGCCCTCGCCGGCGGGGCTGCGATCGTCGCCCGCTTCTCGCGGACGCTCGCGCTCGTGGGCGCGCTGGGTTGCGGGATCTGGCTCCAGATCGCCTTCGCCGGCAACTTCGGGCTGAAAGCGCCGAGAACCGAGCCCGCGATCATCGCCTGGATCGCCCTCTACGGGGCCATCGCCGCGCTCGTGGCGGGCGCTTTCCTCGCGTGGCGGCGCTACGGAGATCCGCCGGCCGCCGAGCCTCGCCCGCGCGGGGGCATCGCGGCTCTCGCGGTCTTCCTGCTCGTTCTGCCCATCGCCGTCCACGGCTTCTCGAACTGGACGCCGCAGGCGAAACGCGACAAGCATGCGCTGACGCTCGGGCTGATCCATTTCTTGCAGCACGACGTGGCGCCGCGCTCGGTCATCTTCTCCGACCTGGGGACGAGCTATCGCGTGACGGCATACGCCCCCGTCTACGTCGTCGCGGTACCGCCGTCGCACGCTGCGAACACGCGGCCGAACGAGCTCGCCAAGCGCCGGCGCGCGGTGCTCTGGTTCTTCGCCCATCCGAGCCTCGAGAAGCCGCAGGCGTGGAGCGCAAACTGGCTCATCCTCCCGCGCTCAGGCCCCGTGCAGGCCATCGAGCGCGACGGCCTGCGGCCTCGCTACACGGACCACCGGTACGTCGCCTTCCGAGTCCCACCTGGCCTGTCTTGAAGATCCTCCTCGTGACTCGCCACTTCCCGCCGGGCGGCGGGGGCGGCGTCCAGCGGCCGCTCAAGTTCGCGACCCACCTCCCCGCGCTCGGGATCGAGACCCACGTGCTCGCGCCGGACGTGTCCGGCCCGGAGGACGCGGAGCTCGAACTGCCGACGCAGGCCTGGATCCACCGTGTGCGCTACGTCGGGCCGCGCGCGGGCCGTCCCTCGGAGCAGCTCGCGGCCAAGCCATCCGGCATTGCGCGCGTCGGCACGCAGGCGGCGCTGTTCGGGCGCAAGCTGCTCGTGCCTGACGAGAACGTCCCCTGGAGTACGCTCGCGACGCCGGTCGCGATCCGGCTCGTCAAGCGCGAGGGGATCGACGTCGTGCTGACCACCTCGCCGCCGCCGTCGCTCCATCTTCTCGGCGCCGCCGTCAAGCGGACGACGGGCGCGGCCTGGGTCGCCGACCTCCGCGACCCGCTCACCTCGCATCCCCACCGGCGCGGCTACGAGTCGCAGCTCGCCCGGATGAAGGAGAAGACCACGGGCGGAGTCGGGAAGCTCGTCGCCTCGCAGGCGAACGCGATCGTCGCCGTCTCCGACGCGATCGCCGAGGAGGCACGCGCGCTGGGGCCGAAGGGCAAGGTCGTCACGATCGGGAACGGCTGCGACTTCGACGATT
>DATFSG010000250.1:0-5531 GCA_035262765.1 Gaiellaceae bacterium
CTCGACCAGCCGGATCCGGGGATGCTCGACGGCCCGCGCGGTCAAGACGTCGGCGATGTGGCGTCCCGTGTCGGCGCCGCCCGCGTGCACGACGCGCGCGTGGGAGTGGCCACCCTCGCGGCCGAGGCCGTCGTCGAACCGGACGCCGAGCCGACGGAGCTCGGCGATCCGCGCGGGAGCCTCCTCCGTCAACAGTTGGACTGAACTCGGCCGACAGAGCCCGCGACCGGCAGTCAGTGTGTCCTCGGCGTGCAGCGCAGGGTCGTCGCCCGGGCCGACCGCCGCGGCCACGCCTCCCTGGGCCGCGTAGCTGTTCGAGCTCGTGTGCGACGCCTTTGCGAGCACGAGCACCGAAGCGCCGTCGTCGGCTGCGGCAAGGGCGGCGGAGAAGCCTGCGACTCCGGCTCCGACGACGACCACGTCCGGTGTGTGGCGTTTTTGCCTCACAATCGATAACCTCGTTGCTGAGTCTACATGGTTGACGACTCTCAGGCGAAAACTGCAGCGCACGCTGTGCTCGCGGCCGTTCTCCAGGTACGCGGGGGCCGGCTCCAGGCGCTGCTCTGGCAGCGGGCGCGAGAGCCGTTCGCGGCCTGCTGGGCGCTGCCGGGCGGGGCGCTGGCGGCGGACGAGACGCTCGAGGAATCGATGCGGCGGCACCTCGCCGAGAAGGTCGACGTCCAGGAGGTCGCGCATCTCGAGCAGCTGGAGACGTTGAGCGACCCGTCGCGCAATCCGACGCGGCGCGAGCTCGCGACTGCCTTTCTCGGCCTGGTGCCGAGTGGGGTGGACCCGCAGGTGCCGGAGGACACGCGGTGGCATCCGCTCGACGAGCTCCCGGAGCTCGCGTACGACCACGAGGAGATCCTGCTCGGCGCGGCCGCCCGCCTGCGGGGCAAGCTCTCGTACACGAATCTGGGCTTCGCCCTCGCGCCGCCGAGCTTCACGCTCGCCGAGCTGCGCGACCTCTACGCCGCAGCGCTCGGTCATCCGGTCGGCGCGACGAACCTCCAGCGCGTCCTGCTGCGGCGCCGGCTCCTCGAGGAGACCGGCGAGCAGCGGCGCTACGGCGCGGGCGGAGGCCGTCCCGCAGCGATCTACCGCTTCCGCACGAGCGAGCTGGAGATCACCGATCAGTTCGCCGTCCTCCGGCCGCCTACAATGGCTCACTGAGTGGCAGTGCGCACCCAGACTCTCTCGCATTCGCAAGCGCAGCGGTTCAATCCGCGCGCCTGGCTCGCCTTGCTGCTGGGCGTTCTGGCAGCCGTCGCCATCCCGGTAGGGATCGAGCTGACGCGGAAGCTCCCGGGTGCGGCGCTGCTCGACGCAGCCTGGGCAATCCCGGTCGCTGCCGTCGCCGCGACCTCGTCGCTCCTGTTCGCCCGCGGCGCGCGTGGTGCGATCCTGCGGACGCTCGAACCGGTCGGCGGCGCGTCGTGCATCCGGCTCGGCCGCATCTTCGCCGTGGCGGGCATCTGCTTCGTGCTCTCCTCGTCCATCGCGATCGGCCTGTACGAGCTCCTTTTGTTCCGCGAGACGCACTGAGCTCTAGACTCCCGCTGTGTTCGAGATCGGCAACAGCCTGAGGGAAGCGCGCGAGCGGCAAGGGCTCGGCTATCCCGAGATCGAGCTCGCGACGAAGATCCGCGCGAAGTACATCCGCGCGCTCGAGGAGGAGGACTTCACCTCGATCCCGGGCGACGCGTACATCCGCGGTTTCCTGCGGACGTACTCGGAGTACCTCGGGCTCGACGGCGACGTCTACGTCGACGAGTACGCGTCGCGCTTCATCACGAGCTGGCGCGACGAGCTGCCCCCGCGGCCCGAACGGCGCCGGATCCGGACGCGCGGGCGGCCCTTCGAGCGGCGAGCCGTTCTCCTCGTGCTCGCTGGGATCGTGGTCTTGGCGGTCCTGATCTTCGCGGCCTTCAGCATTCCGGGCTCGTCGACGCACGTGCCGGGAGTCGGCACGAACAAGAAGCACTCGGCGCCACCGCGCCAGCTCGTCCTGCGCGGCGTCGGCCGCGGGACGTACGTGCAGGTGCGCCACAACAGCCGGGCCGGCAAGCTCGGCCTGTCGGGGACTGTCGAGTCGGGGGAGACGAACACGATCCCGGGCGACCGCTTCTACCTTCTCGTGCGCACGCCTGCCGGACTCCGTCTCACGCTCGACGGCCGCGCCGTCGCGCTGCCGGCGGTGCACAACCTTCGCGTTCTCGTCACACCGCGCCGGACGATTCGCCTGCGCGGGTGAGCGAGCGGCCGCGCGCGGTCGTCGTCGTCACCGGCAGTGAGCTCGTCCGCGGCGAGCGCACCGACCGGAACGGCCCCTTCCTCGCGGCGGAAGCACTGAAGAACGGGCTCGAGCCGGCCCGGATCACGATCGTCGGAGACGCGCCGGCCGAGCTGGAAGCGGTTCTGCGCGAAGGCCTGGAGGCCGATGTGTGCCTCACTTCCGGCGGTCTCGGCCCGACGCACGACGACCGCACGGTCGAGCTCGTCGCGCGCGCGGCCGGGCTCGAGCTCGTCGTCGACGAGGCGCTCGAACGAGAGATCGAGTCGATCTCGCGGGCGGTTGCGGAGCGCCTGCGGAGACCGTACGGCGACTTCACGTCCGGGGTGACGAAGCAGGCGACGCGGCCAGCTCCGGCCGTCTCCATCGGGCTCGCCGGCACGGCTCCGGGGCTCGTCCTGCGAGCGCCGACGGGCTGCGTCGTCGTCATCCTGCCCGGGCCGCCGAGCGAGCTCCGGCGGCTGTGGCCGAACGCGCTCGCCAGCGAGCCGATGCGGGAGCTGCTGGCGCGGACGCGACCGCCCGGCCGGCATGTCCTGCGGCTCTTCGGCGTGAGCGAGTCGGCGGTGGCCAAGGCGTTCGAGGAAGCCGGCGGCGACGGGGACGGCGTCGAGGTGACGATCTGCGCCCGCGATTTCGAGATCCACGTCGATCTGGTCGTCGAGCCGGGTGCGGAGGCGCGCGGGGAGGCGCTCGAGGCGGCTCTCGCAGGGAGTCTCGAGCGGTGGCTCTTCGCGCGGGACGAGCGGCGCGTCGAGGAGCTCGTGCTCTCGCTCGCGGAGGCGCGCGGACTGCGGCTGGCGACCGCCGAGTCCTGCACGGGCGGCATGGTCGCGGCGCGGCTCACGGATGTGCCCGGGTCGAGCGCGAGCTTCGTCGGCGGGATCGTCTCGTATGCGGATGAGGTGAAGCGTTCCGAGCTGGACGTCCCCGAGGAGCTGCTCGCGGAACACGGCGCCGTGTCCGCCGAGGTCGCGGCCGCGATGGCCGAAGGCGCGCGCCGGCGGCTCGGCGCGGACGTCGCCGTAGCGATCACGGGCGTGGCCGGGCCGGACGGAGGGACGCCCGATAAGCCCGTCGGACGCGTCTATCTCCATGCGGCCGGCCCGGACCGGTCTCTGACCCGCATGCTCGACCTGCCGGGCGAGCGTGGGCAGATCCGGGTGCGGGCGACAGTCACCGCGCTCCATCTCCTGCGTGCGCTCTTGACGGGAAGTCGCGACGATTCCGCATGAATTCGGCCGCTAGCGTGAGCGGCGATGAACGGCTCCGGCTCTTCCTTGCGCTCCGCCTGCCCGACGACGTCCTCGGCGAGATCGAGCGCTGGCAGCGGCAGCAACTGCGGAACGTCCGCGCGGTTCCCCGAGAGCACCTGCACGTCACGCTCGCGTTCCTCGGACACCGGCCTGCCGGCGAGCTCGAGTCGATCGTCGAGGCACTGCGCGACGCCGCGGCGGGAGCGGGGGAGATCGCTCTCACTCCGAGTCGCTATCGCGAGACGCGGAGCGTCGGGATGCTCGTCCTCGAGGACGACGACGGGCATGCCACGCTCGTCGCCGAGGACGTGCAGGATCGGCTGGAACGCCTCGGGGTCTACCGGCGCGAAGGCCGGGACTGGCTGCCGCACCTCACGGTCGCGCGCTGGCGCACGCGGCCCCGGCTCACGCTCGAGCCGCCGCCGGTGGGAACGTTTGTTCCGTCCGACGCGGCTGCTTACCTATCCCGGCTGCACCCAAGTGGGGCGGTCTATGAAGTCCTGGAATCTGTCGCTTTAGGAGGCTGAGGTGGACAAGCACGAAGCACTCGACGTGGCGCTCGGCCAGATCGAGCGGCAGTTCGGCAAGGGGTCGGTCATGAAGATGAGCGATCGCGCCGCGGTCTCGATCGGGGCTGTCTCGACGGGCTCGCTCGCGCTTGACCTCGCACTCGGGATCGGCGGGCTACCTCGCGGCCGCATCGTCGAGATCTTCGGCCCGGAGTCCTCGGGCAAGACGACCCTCGTCTACCACGTGATCGCCGAGGCCCAGCGGCGGGGAGGCATCTGCGCCTTCATCGACGCCGAGCACGCGATGGATCCCACCTATGCGAAGCGGATCGGCGTCGACATCGACAACCTCCTCGTCTCGCAGCCCGACACCGGCGAGCAGGCACTCGAGATCGCTGAGCTTCTCATTCGCTCCGGCGCGCTCGACATCGTCGCAGTCGACTCGGTCGCGGCCCTCACCCCGAAGGCCGAGATCGAGGGCGAGATGGGCGACTCCCACGTCGGCCTGCAGGCGCGTCTCATGAGCCAGGCGCTGCGCAAGCTCGCTGGCACGCTCAACCGCACCGACACGATCTGCATTTTCACGAACCAGCTGCGCGAGAAGATCGGCGTCATGTTCGGCAACCCCGAGACGACGCCGGGTGGCCGCGCGTTGAAGTTCTATTCGTCCGTGCGGCTCGACATCCGCCGCATCGAGACGCTCAAGGACGGTGTCGAGGCGTTCGGCAACCGGGTGCGGGTCAAGGTCGTGAAGAACAAGGTCGCGCCGCCGTTCAAGCAGGCGGAGTTCGACATCATCTACGGCTCCGGGGTCTCCTGGGAGGGCACGGTGCTCGACTCGGCGGTCGAGCGCAAGATCGTCACGAAGTCGGGCTCGTACTTCAGCTTCGGGGACGAGCGGCTCGGCCAGGGCCGCCAGAACGCGACCGCCTTCCTGGGCGAGCATCCCGACGTCACGCAGCAGATCCTGCAGGCGATCCAGGTGGAACTCGGCGCCGAACAGGTGGCGTCCGCACGGCTGCTCCCGATCGCCGACGAGGAGTCCGCGGCGACCAACGGCAAGGCGGAGGTGGCAGCGGAGGCGCTCGCGTCGGCCGAAGCCGAGGCGTGACCTCCACCGTCACCGGCCTGCGCGAGCGGAAGCGCAACCGGGTCGCAGTCGAGCTCGACGGCGCGCCGTGGCGTGTGCTGCCGACCGATGCGGTCGTACGGGCGGGCCTCGCGGTCGGGCGTCCGCTGGATCGCCACACGGCGCGGGAACTGGCGCGTGAGATTCGCCGGGCTCGAGCGCTCGCACAGGCGACGCGGACGCTGGCCACGAGCGGACGATCCCGCGGAGAGCTCGAGCACCGGCTCGCACGCGCGGGACACTCCGGCGCCGCGCGAGCGGAGGCGCTCGCCTCGCTGGATCGGGCGGGACTCGTCGACGACGCGCGGGTTGCGGAGAGCCGGGCCGAGCTGCTTGCGCGCCGC
>DATFSG010000251.1:0-2542 GCA_035262765.1 Gaiellaceae bacterium
GCGAGGTCGTACGTGCGGTCGGAGGTGCCGCCGAGGACGACGCGGAACTTGTGCCCGCTGAATGGGATCACCTGGCTGTCCTTCACGTTCCAGTACTCGCCCTCGAAGCTCACGACGTCCTTGTGCAGCGCCTCGACGAAGAGGTCGAGCGCCTCCTCGTAGCGCGGCCGCGCAGTCTCGTCGAGCGGCATGCCGGCAGGGAGCGGGATCCAGCCGTGCCCGCGGCCGACGCCGAACTCGTAGCGCCCGCCCGTGAGCAGTGAGAACTCGTGGATCATCGCGGCCAGGACGAGCGGGTTGTGGTACGGCAGGACGTGGAGCATCGTCCGGAAGTTGATCCGGCGCGTCCGCGCGGCGGCCATCCCGAACAGCCCGAACGGGTTCGCCGACGCCGAGAACTTCGGGAAGAAGAAGTGCTCGACCGCGGCATAGGCGTCGTAGCCGAGTCGGTCGGCGTTCTCGATCTGCTCGAGCACCTCGCCGTAGAGCCGGTCGTACGGCTTCCCGGGCCAGCTTTGAACCTCGGTGTAGATGCTGAACCTCATGTGGTTGCCCTCGCTTTCTCGAGGTCGGCCACGCGGCGTCGCCGCCGTGGCAGGGAGAACTCGCGGCCGCCGGTGATGCCGCTGGGCCGGAAGATGAGCACGAGCACCATCAGCACGCCGAGCACGATGTCCGCAGTCCCGGCCCGGACGTGGATGTGCCACCCGAAGACGGTGACGGTGTTCACCGCGGCCGTGAAGAAGGAGTAGATGCCGTTGATGACGAGCGCACCGACGACGGCGCCGAGCAGGCTGCCGGAGCCGCCGACCACCAGCATCGCCAGGGTGATGAACGTCAGATCGAGATACAGGTCATTCGCCGCGAGCGGCTGCAGGTGGACGTAGAGACCGCCGGCGAAGCCCGCGAGGGCGCCCGCGAGCGTGAAGGCGATCAACCGCTGCCGGTGGATCGAGATCCCGGCCGCCGCCGCGGCCGCCGGATCCTCACGCGTGGCCCGCAGCATCCGGCCGAAGCGGGTGCGCTGGTAGGCGTAGGCCACCGCGATGCAGACGAGAGCTCCGATCGTTGCCTGCCAAATCCCGGTGCTCTCCGGGACCGACGAGAAGCCGTTCAGCGCCGGGCCGATCGCCCCCTCGTAGCCGAGCACGTTGTTCGTGATCTCGAGCACGGCAAAGGTCGCGATCCCCGCGGCGAGTCCCGAGAGCCGCATCAACGGCAGCCCGACCACAAGCGCGAAGGCGCCGCCGATCACGGCCGCGAGAGCGAGGGACGCGACATTGCCGACGTTCGTGGTGACGAGGAAGTGAGCGAGGCCCGGAAAGGCGATCGGCTTCTCGATCCTCGGCACAGTGAGCACGCCGGCGGTCCACGCACCGACGGCGACGAAGCTGATCTGCCCGAACGACAGAACGCCCGAGTTGCCGATGAAGACGTAGAGCCCGACGACGATCGCGACGACGACCAGCGTCTTGACGAAGTACCCCTCGAGGTAGCTCGAGACCGCGAGCCCGAGCAACGCGGTCGCCACGACGAGCAGCGCGGGGACCAGCACCTCGAGTAGCCGCCGAGCCTGACTCATACGCGCTCCACCGTGCCGCCGCCGCGGGTGAAGAGACCGTTCGGCCGCACGAGCAAGACGACGATCACAGCCGCGAAGATGAAGCTCGTCAGGTACTGCGTCTTGTCCGCGGGCAGCACCCCGCCGAGGATGCCGGTGGCGAAGCCGATCGAGAAGCCGCCGAGGGTCGCCGGGATCGGCCGGTTCATCCCGCCGACCACCACCCCTGCGAGCACGATGATCGTGTCCTGGAGGCCGAACGTGGACGAGATGCTGTTCTCCTGCACGCTCAGGAACACCGCCGAGGTGGCGGCGAGCAGCCCCGAGATGATCACGGCCGCACCGATCACGCGGTTCGCACGGACGCCGAGCAGCCGGGCCGTCCGGAAGTCCATCGCCGCGGCGCGCATGTGCAGCCCGAGCGGCGTCTTCGTGAGAAGCAGCTGGAGGATGACGAGGGAGCCGACCGCGGTGGCGACCGCGAGCACCGCGATCTCCTTGATCTGGACGCCGAAGATGTCCCAGGGCACGTTGAGCTGCGCGAGCGAGCCGACGCTCTTCGACAACGGGCCGAACTTCAGCAACGCGATGTTCTGGAGCAGGAACGCGACGGCGAAGGTGGCCACGAGCATCACGGTGGGCGAGCTCGTCCGCAGCGGGCGGAAGACGAGCCGGTCCATGAGGACCGTCAGCAGCAGCACGACGCCGAAGCAGAACAGGATCGACTCCCACGTCGCGAAGCCCCAGATCGACCCGTACGCCAGGGCGTAGCCGCCGGCCATGATCAGCTGGCCGTAGGCGAAGTTGACGAGCCGGAGCACGCCGAAGACGAGGCCGATCCCCACCGCCATCAGTGCGTAGACGCCGCCGAGCGCGAGAGCGGTCGCGATCGTCGGCCACGTGAGGGGCTGGAGGCTGAGGAAGCCGAGGATCATGCGAGGTACGCGGCCACGAGTCGGTCGGTGTCGGCGGCGTCCTTCG
>DATFSG010000252.1:0-8239 GCA_035262765.1 Gaiellaceae bacterium
CCCCGCCGCGACGGCGAGCGCGGCCGCGAGGTTGCTGACGGGATCAGCCGGCAAGGGTCTCGCTGGGAGCGAAGAGGTCTTCGAGCGCCCGGATCTCGTCCGGCGAGCCGACGCCGATCAACACGTCGCCGACCTCGATCGGCGTGTCCGGCTCGGGCGTCGTGTCGAAGCTGCCGTCCGACTTCCGCAGCGCGATCACGATCGCCCCGGTCTCGTGCCGGATACGAAGCTCGCGGATCGTCCGTCCAGCGGCTGGGCACGTCCTACGCACCTCGATCTCCGCGAGCTGCAGATCGGGCCCGGTCGCTGTGGTCACGGCGTCGAGAAACGCCGTCACCTGCGGCTTGAGGACGAGGTTCGCCATCGCGCGGCCGGCGGTCGTGTACGGGAGCACGACGCGGTCCGCGCCGGCCAACGCCAGCTTCTTCTCCGCGTCGGTCCCGGATGCGCGCGCGACGATCGTCAGATCAGGACGCTCGGAACGAGCGGACAACACGACGTAGAGATTGTCCGCGTCGGAGTCGGAGGCCGCTACGAGCCCCTGCGCGCGCTCAAGACCGGCCCGGCGCAGGTTCTCGTCGTGCGTCGCATCGCCTTCGACGAGGAGGGTCCCGTCATCCTGCGCGGCCGCCACCGCGTCCTCGTGGAAGTCGAGCACGACGAAGGGGACGTCAGCCGCCCGGAACTCCTCGGCGACGCGCTGCCCCACGCGGCCGTAGCCGCAGATGATGAAGTGGTCGTGCAGCTGGTGGATCGCCCGCTCCCTCCGTCGTTCCGCCAGCGCGCCCGTGACGACGCCGCCGGCGACCGCCTCGACGATAACGGCACCCGCATAGGCGATGATCGTGATGCCGACGACGACGAGCACGATCGACACGATGCGCGCGCCGTCGCTCGAGGGAACCGAGTCCAGGCCCGTCAGCGTCACCGTGACGACGCTGCGATAGAACGACTGGAACCACGACTCGTCGATGCTCTCGTGGAAGGCGATCGTGCCGAGGAAGAGCGTCAGCGCAATCGCGATCAGCAGGCGGACGATCTGGCGGAGGCGAATGTGTTCGGCCACGGGCCTAGTATGTGGCCATGGAAGACGACGAGCTCGTCCCAGCCGAGCCGGATCCGGAGGAACGGCGGCTCAACATCCAGATGCCGGCGGAACTGGTCGGCGGCACGTACGCGAACTTCGCCAACGTCAGCTTCTCGCCGTACGAGTTCACGCTGACCTTCGCGCGGATCGAGCATGAGGTCGAGGAAGGCGACGTGCCGGGCGCGGTCGTCGCAAGGGTCAACGCCTCGCCGCGCTTCATCCCGGAGCTGATCGACGCTCTGCAGGACTCGTGGTCGAAGTACGTGACCCGCGAGGGGATCCGGAACCTGCCCGAGGCGCCGGGCCACTCGGCCGACGCCTCGGAAGAGAGCTGACGCTCTCCTTCGTCCCGTCGTACGCGGTGCTCTGCGCCGTGCAGGCGGCGACGGTTGCCGCACCGGCGCGCCAGGCGCGCCCGACCGGACGGAGCTGGGTGTGGCTCGCCGTACCGGCGCTGCTCCTCGGCGCGGGCGTGCTCATCATCAACACCGTGCCGCAGGGGCCGCACTGGCTCGCGCGGCTGGCGACCTTCGGGACGCCGGTGCTCGCCGCGACCTACGGGTTCTTCCGCGGCAGCCGTGACTGGTGGGTCTGGCCGCCGGTGGCAATCGGGCTGTGGTTCGCAGCGTGGCTCGCGCACGGGCTCTGGCAGAACGCGGCGGGTGTCGCGCTCGTCGCGCTCGCCTGCCTCGCCGCCGCCTCTGCGATCGCGATCGTCGCGCCGGCGTGGTCGATTCGCGTCGGACTCGTCTACCTCGCGGTGCTCGACATCCTGCTCGTCTGGGCCACGCCGAGCGTGGAGAAGGCCTCGAACACGCTTGGACACGTGGCCAGCCCCGTCGCCGCCGGCCGGCCCTTGCCGAGCCTGCAGCAGCCGACCTTCGGCCACGCGCTCATGGGCTGGCTCGACCTGCTCGCTCCCGCTCTGCTCGGCGTGGTCGTCGCGGGGCGAACGAAGCTCGGCGCAGCTGTCGTCACCGGCCTCGCCGCGGGGCTCTGGGGGCTGCTCTTCTACGTCACCTCGACAGTCGCAGCGACGGTGCCCGTTCTCGCCGGGTTAGCGTACGCCGCCGTCGATGCGCGTCGCAGTCGTCTCCGACATCCACTCGAACCTGCACGCGCTGGAGGCGGTCCTCGCGGCGATCGATCGGGAGGCCCCTGACGAGCTCTGGTGCCTCGGCGACCTCGTCGGCTACGGGCCGCGGCCGAACGAGTGCTGCGCGACGATCGCCGAGCGGGCCGACATCTGCCTCGCCGGCAACCACGACCTCGCGGTGCAGGGGACGCTCGACCTCGAGGAGTTCGGCGGCGAGGCCGCGGTCGCGGCGCGCTGGACGCGCGACGTCCTCGCCCCGGAGGCGAAGGCGCTCCTCGATCGCCTCGAGCCGCAGGGCTCGGCCCACGGCGTCGCCCTGTACCACGGCTCGGCGCGCGATCCGGTGTGGGAGTACGTCCTCAGCGACGAGGCTGCCGGGGCGACGCTCGAGCTGGCCGACGCGCTGCTCGTCCTCGTCGGGCACAGCCACGTCGCGCTGAAGGTGGTGCAGTCCGGCGACGGGCTCGCAGGCGGCGTTGCGCCGGCGGGCACCGAGCTCGAGCTCAAAGGTGTGCGAGCGCTCCTCAATCCGGGATCGGTCGGCCAGCCGCGGGACGGCGACCCGCGGGCCGCGTTCCTCCTGCTCGACCTCGACGCGCAACAGGCGAACTTCCGCCGCGTCGAGTACGACGTCGCGCAGACGCAACGCGAGATGCGGGACGCCGAGTTGCCGGAGATGCTCGCGGCGCGGTTGACGCTCGGGCTGTAGCCGGAGCTCCTAGGCAGCCGGCAGAGCCGGAGGTGCGAGCACCGGGACGACGGTCAAGGTCGGCTTCTCGGGAACGGGCGCCGCGACCGCGGCAACCTGGCGCTCCTCGAAGACCTCGATGCCCTCGCGGGCGAGCGAGAGCTGGACGTCCTCGCGCGCCTTCCAGATCCGCCACTTGACGGTCGCGAGCGTCACCTCGAGCGAGTCGGCGATCTCGCCATATGAAAGCCCGACCACGTCGCGCAGCAGGAGAGCCATCTTCAGGTCGACGCTCAGCCCCTCGACGGCGCGCCAGACGGCGTCGATCGCCTCGAGCCGCTCGAACGGTGCGTCGACGAACTCGAGCGGCGGGATGTCGTCGAGATCGACCACCGCACGCGGGCGGCGCTCGGTCGCGCGCAGCTCGTCAAGGACCCGGTTCTTGGTCACCTGGAACAGCCAGGTCGTGAACTTCGAGCGGAGCGAGAAACGCGGCAGGCCCTGGAAGACGCGCAGGAAGACTTCCTGCGTCAGATCCTCCGCGAGCGAGCGGTCGCCGACCATACGGAGCACGTAGTTGTAGACCGGAATCTGATAGGCGCGGACGATGATCGAGAAAGCTCGTTCATCGCCCCGCTGCGCCTTCCGCAGTACGCCGTAGTCAGGCTGGGGCAGCGACAAGGTGGCGGCAGTATAGACCGAAATTTCACGTGATTTGTACGAGATTTTTACCGGACATAGCAGATGACCCATCTAGGCCAAGGAGCCCTAGAACGGTCGGCGCGACGTCTGAGAGCTCTCCGTCCCGCAATCGCGCTCCTGGAGCCGTGAGGATCACAGGCACCGGGTTCGTCGTATGGGCCGTGTGCGGGCTCCCGTCCTCCTGCAGAAGAGTCTCGGCATTGCCGTGATCGGCGATCACGAGCGTCACGCCGCCCACCCGCTCGACCGCGTCGACGACCCGTCCGAGGCACGCGTCGGTCGTCTCCACCGCGTCGACGACGGCCGGGATCGCGCCCGTGTGGCCGACCATGTCGGGGTTCGCGAAGTTGACGACGACGAAGCCGTAGCCGTCCTCGTCGATCGCCTGCACGACCCGCTCGGCGACCTCGGGCGCCGACATCTGCGGCTTGTGGTCGTAGCTCGGGACGTCGCGGGGCGAGTCGACGAGGATCCGTTCTTCGCCGGCGAACGGCTGCTCGCGGCCGCCGTCGAGGAAGTACGTGACGTGCGCATACTTCTCCGTCTCGGCCGAGTGGAGCTGGCGGATTCCGTGGCAAGCGAGCACCTCGGCGAGCGTGCCCTCGACGACGTGCTCCGGGAAGGCCACCGGGAAGTCGAAGTCGTCGCGGTAGCGGGTCATGGTCGTCAGGTCGACGCCGAGTTCCCCGAGCTTCTCGGAGAGCTGCCGCGTCCGATCGGGACGGAAGTTGAAGAAGATCGCGGAGTCGCGCTCGGGATCGAGGCGCGGCCGGCCGTCGATCACGACCGGTTCGATGAACTCGTCGGTCACTCCGCGGTCGTAGCTCGCCTGGACAGCGGCGATCGGGTCGTCCGCGTGCTCGCCCTCGCCGTCGACGATCGCGCGCAGCGCGCGCTCGGTGCGGTCCCAGCGCTTGTCGCGATCCATCGCGTAGTAGCGGCCGGCCACCGTGGCGATGCGGTCGACCGGCAGCTCGGCCAGGTCGTGCACAGCCGAGTGCGGCGACACGTCGCGCCCGTCGGTGAAGGCATGGATCCAGGTCTTCTCCGGCGCGAACGTCAGCAGCGCCTGGAGGTGGTCGATGTGCGAGTGGACGCCGCCGTGCGAGACAAGCCCGAGCAGGTGGACGTTCTCGCCCCGCTCGAACGCGCTGCGCAGCGCCTCGTTCTCGAACAGCTCGCCGGACTCGATCGCCCGGTTCACGCGCACGAGATCCTGGAAGAGGATGCGGCCCGAGCCGATCGTCAGATGCCCGACCTCGGAGTTGCCCATCTGTCCGTCCGGCAAGCCGACGGCCGCACCAGAGGCCTCGAGCTGCGCGTGCGGGAAGTCGCGCCACAGCCGGTCGAACACGGGTGTCTCGGCCAGCTCGATCGCGTTGCCCGGGCCGGGCGGCCCAATGCCCCAGCCGTCGAGGATGACGAGCGCTACGAGGGGATACGTGCCGCCGTCTCGCATAGCGCCTTGAAGGAGTCGACGTCGAGTGAGGCCCCGCCGACGAGCGCGCCGTCGACGTCGGGTTGCGCGAGCAGCGCCCCGGCGTTGTCCGGCTTGACCGAGCCGCCGTAGAGGACGGGCGCGTCGAGCAGCGACTTGATGAAGGCGTGCGCGTCCTGCGCCATCTCTGGCGTGGCGGTGAGGCCGGTGCCGATCGCCCAGACCGGCTCGTACGCAAGCACGAGGTGCGGATGCGGATCCAGCACCGAGAGCTGGCGTCGGAGCACAGCTTGAGTCTCCCCCGCCTCGCGCTGCTCCTGCGTCTCGCCGATGCAGGCGATCACGCGCAGGCCGGCTTCAAGCGCGGCCCCCGTCCGCTTGGCGACGGTCTCGTCGGTCTCGCCGAAGTACTGCCGCCGCTCGGAGTGCCCGACGAGCGAGCCCACCACGCCGAGCTCGAGCAGCAGCGGCGCCGAGATCTCGCCCGTGTACGCGCCTTGCGGCTCCCAGTGGACGTTCTGCGCGTACGTCGTCAGGCCGGCGTCGACGCAGTCGCACAGGCGGGTGAACGGCGGGCAGACGACCGCGTCGAGCCCGGCGAGCGCGGCCGGATCCGGGCCGCGGAACATCTTCCAGTTGCCGGCGATCAGCATCGGTGGATCCTAGGCGGACGGGATCGCCGCCACGCCGGGCAGCTCCTGGCCCTCGAGCAGCTCGAGGCTCGCGCCGCCGCCGGTCGAGACCCAGGAGACGCGATCCGCGAGGCCGAGCTCGTTGAGTGCCCGCACCGAGTCGGCGCCGCCGACGACCGAGAACGCGTCCTGGTTCGCCGCGACAGCGTGGGCCACCGCCTTCGTCCCGTCGGCGAACGGCGGCCACTCGAAGACGCCCATCGGGCCGTTCCAGAAGATGGTGCGCGCCTCCTGGATCCGCTCGACGAAGCGCGTCCGCGTCTCGGGGCCGATGTCCAGGCCGAGCCAGCCGTCGGGCAGCTCGTCGTACGCACAGACCGCCCATTCGGCGTCGCGGTCGAACTCGGCGGCGCCGACGACGTCCACCGGCAGCTCGACGTCGAACTCGAGCGGGCTCCGATCCCGGAGCTCCTCGGCCATCTTGCCGCCGATGAGCACGGTGTCGGCGCGGCCGCCGAGGTTGCGCAGGACGCCGAGCTTGTCGTCCACCTTGGCGCCGCCCGAGACGAGCACGAACGGCCGCTCTACCTCACCGAGCAGGCGGCCGAGGTGCTCGAGCTCGTCCAGCAGCAGCAGTCCCGCGTAAGCCGGCAGGAGGTGAGCGACAGCCTCCGTCGAGGCGTGCGCGCGATGCGCCGAGCCGAACGCGTCGTCGACGTAGAGGTCGCAGCCCGCGGCGAGCTCGCGCGCGAAGCCCTCGTCGTTGGCCGTCTCGCCGGGATCGAAGCGCGTGTTCTCGAGCACGCGGAGGCGCTCGTCGGGCAAGAGCTCGCGCAGCCGCGCCGCGACCGGGGCCATCGCGAGCTTCGCGCGGTCCTCCTCCGCCTTCGGCCGCCCGAGGTGCGAGCAGACGCGAATCTCCGCCGCCTCGTGCTCGAGCAGAAGCTGCAGGGTCGGCAGCGAGGCGCGGATGCGGGTGTCGTCGGCGACGCGGCCGTCCTCGAGCGGCACGTTCAGATCCGAGCGGACCAGAACGGTCTTGTCCGCGACGTCGGCGTCGCGGACCGAGCGCGGCAGACGCATCGCTCTCCCTACGCCTCGACGGCGGCCGGCAGCGTCGCGCCGATCTTCGCGACCAGGTCGACCAGCCGGCAGCTGTAGCCCCACTCGTTGTCGTACCAGGAGAAGACCTTGACCAGCGGCCCGTTCGCCATGGTCAGGTCGCTGTCGAAGATCGACGAGTACGACGAGTGGACGATGTCGCTCGAGACGATCGGCTCGTCGGTGTACTGGAGGATCCCCTCGAGGTCGCCAGTGTCGGCTTGCGCGCGGAAGAGCTCGTTGACCTCCTCCTTCGTCGGCTCGGAACCGACCTGCACGACGAGGTCGACGATCGAGCCCGTCGGCACCGGCGCGCGCATCGACATGCCGTCGACCTTCCCCTTCAGCTCGGGGAGCACGAGCCCGATCGCCCGGGCGGCGCCGGTCGAGGTCGGGATGAGGTTGATCGCGGCCGCGCGGGCGCGGCGCAAGTCCTTGTGCGGGAGGTCGAGCGTCTGCTGGTCGTTCGTGTACGCGTGGATCGTCGTCATGAAGCCGCGCTCGATCCCGTATGCCTCGTGGAGGATCTTGGCGACCGGCGCGACGCAGTTGGTCGTGCAGGAGGCGTTCGAGACGATGTGATGCTGCTCCGGGTCGTACTCGCGGTCGTTGACGCCGAGGACGATCGTGAGATCGGGGTCGGTCGCGGGAGCTGAGATGACGACCTTCTTCGCGCCTGCCTCGAGGTGCTTCTCCGCGTTCGGGCGATCCGTGAACAGGCCGGTCGACTCGATCGCAACCTCGACGCCGAGCTCCGCCCAGGGGAGGTTGGCCGGGTCGCGCTCGGACACGAACTTGATCTCGTGTCCGTCGACGGTGATCGAGTCCTCGCCTGCCTCGACCGGCACGTCGAGCACGCCGAGCACCGAGTCGTGCTTGAGCAGGTGCGCCATCGTCTTCGTGTCGCCGATGTCGTTCGCGGCCACGATCTCGAAGTCGCCGCCCTGCTGGAGCTGCGCCCGCAGGAAGTTCCTGCCGATGCGGCCGAAGCCGTTGATCCCCACTCTGGTCTTGGCCATCTCGGAAGCACCTCTCGTCGTCGGTTGCCAATCGAGTCTAACCGTGCCCGTTCGGCCTGAATCCGTAGCTCTCCGCAGTCTTTCGCGCAGTTTCCGCACAGGTCGGCGGGCGGACCGGGAAGCTCCGAGGACGACCCTCCCGGTCCCTCACCCGCTCGAGACCTGACGGCAGACGGGGTCTGAATCCGCCGCCGGACGAGCGAGAACCCGCCGAGGCCAGTATGACTCTCGCGTTGTTGCCGCGCTAGGCGACCTGCAACGCATAACGAGCTTGTTTAGGAGCGGGAAAGTTCCTGCAAACGCCGCAGTCGGCGGTACGCGGCGGCTTTCGAGAGACCGGGCTTGCAGCGGCGCGCGAGCTCCGCGGTCGAGGCGGTCGGGTGGCGCAGTCTGAGGAGCGCAATCTCGCGCAGATCGTCCGGAAGGGCGTCGACGTCGAGACGGCGGAGGGCCTCCAGTTGGGCATGCGCGGCGCG
>DATFSG010000253.1:0-5704 GCA_035262765.1 Gaiellaceae bacterium
GATCTTTGGCCAGAACATGACCGTGCTCGACTTCGCTCTTTCGCGCACGGCCGCGCGCGACTGGAACGAGGGCGACCGGATCCTCGTCTCCCGGCTTGACCACGACGGCGGCGTCGCCCCCTGGATCGAGCTTGCCGCCGACCGCGGCTTCGAGGTCGAGTGGGTCGACGTGACCCCGGACCTGCGCCTCGACTACGACGACCTCGCGAACCGGCTCGACGAGCGTGTGCGCGTCGTCGCCTGCGTCGGCTCCTCCAACGCGATCGGGACGATCGTCGATGTGGCGCGCGTCTCGGAGCTCGCGCACTCGGTCGGTGCACTGTGCTGGGTCGACGCCGTCCAGTACGCGGCGCACGTCCCGACGGATGTGCAAGCGCTCGACTGCGACATCTTCATCTGTTCGGCGTACAAGTTCTGCGGGCCGCACTTCGGCCTCGCGTACGGGCGGCACGAGCTGCTCGAGTCGTGGCGCCCGTACAAGGCGCGCCCCGCCGACACGGATCCGGTCGGACGGAGCTTCGAGCCGGGAACGGCCCCGTACGAGCTCCTCGCCGGCTTCTCGGCAACGATCGCCTACCTCGAGTCGATTGGCGGGATGGAGGCGATCGCCGCCTACGAGCGCGAGCTCGGTCAGCGCTTCCTCGACGGTCTGCCGGGCGGCGCGACCGTGTACGGGATGCAGACGATGGACGGGCGCGTCCCCACGTTCCTGATCAATCTCGAGGGCGTCGACGCCGTGAAGGCGGTGAAGCGGCTCACCGACGAGGGCTTCGGCGTGTGGGCACACGACAACTGGTACTCGCTGGGGCTGCGGGAGAAGCTCCCGTACCCGGGCAGCGCGATCCGCGTCGGGCTGATCCACTACAACACCGCGGACGAGATCGACCGGTTCAACGCGGCGCTCGCGGCGCTCTAGTACCGTAGCGAACATATGTTCGTGTTGCACGCGGACGCGGACGCGTTCTTCGCGTCGGTCGAGCAGCGGGACGACCCGCGGCTCCGGGGCCGGCCGGTCATCGTCGGCGGCGGCGTCGTGCTGGCCGCGAGCTACGAGGCGAAGGCGTTCGGCATCCGCACCGCGATGGGTGGGCGGCAGGCGCGCCGCCTCTGTCCCGATGCGATCGTCGTCCGGCCGCGCCACGAGGCGTACACCGAGGCGAGCCGCGCGATGTTCGCCGTCTTCGAGGACACGACGCCGGTTGTCGAGGGGCTGTCGATCGACGAGGCCTTCCTCGATGTGCGCGGGATGGAGCGGATCGCCGGGACGCCTGCCGAGATTGCAGTGCGGCTGCGGGCTGCTGTGCGCGAGCGTGTCGGACTGCCGGTCACGGTCGGCGTCGCGCGGACGAAGTTCCTGGCCAAGGTGGCCAGCGGCGTGGCGAAGCCGGACGGGCTGCTCGTCGTCCCGCCCGAGCGAGAGCTCGCGTTCCTCCATCCGCTGCCGGTCGAGTGCGTGTGGGGCGTCGGCCCCGCCACCGCACGGCGGCTACAGGCGTGGAACGTGCGCACAGTCGGCGAGCTCGCCGCGCTCTCGGAGTCGACGCTCGTCGCGATGCTCGGCCAGGCGATGGGCCGGCAGCTGAGCGCGCTGGCGCACAACCGCGACTTCCGGCGCGTCGAGCCCGGGAAGCGGCGCGGCTCGATCGGCTCGCAGCGGGCGCTCGGCCTCGGACGCCACTCGGCCGAGACGATCGACGCGACGCTCGTCGGGATCGTCGATCGGATCACGCGGCGCCTGCGGACTGCCCGGCGAGTCGGGCGGACGGTCGTCCTCCGCCTCCGCTTCGGCGACTTCGAGCGCGCGACGCGCTCGCACACCCTCCCCTTTGCGACCGCCAACACCCAGGCGATCCTCGTCACGGCGCGTGCGCTCCTCGCGACCGCGACGCCCTTGATCGAGCAGCGCGGGATCACGCTCGTCGGCTGCTCCGTCGCCATGCTCGAGGCCGAACGACCGCGTCAGCTCCTGCTCGGGCCGGAGGAGTCGCTCGACGCCGCCCTCGACGCGATCCGCGATCGCTACGGCAGCGCGGCGATCACGCGCGCCGTGCTGCTCGGCCGCGACCCTGGGTTCTCCATGCCGTTGCTGCCGGACTAGCCCGGTCGCGGGATGTCCGCGAAGTGGGCGGCGTTCCAGGTGGACTCGAACGGGCCGTCCGCCGAGCCGACGACGAGCAGCGTTGTTCCCGCCGTCAGCGCTTTCGCGCGACGCCGGACCGTGGGATCGGTGACCGCGAGGGCTTCGCCGCGTTGGAGATAGACCTCTTCGCCGTCGAGGTCGAAGCCCGCCGAGCCCTCGAGGACGAGATAGAGCTCCTGTTGGCCGCTCCCTCGCTCGTCGTGTTCTTCGACGAGCGGCTGGCCCGCGCTCCGGGCGACGAAGACGTTGGCGCCGAACGTGTCGATGCCGAGCGCGTGCTGGAGCGGATACCAGGTCGGATCGCCGGGCTCGCCGTCGGAGACGGCGGGGATCGCGACGATCGCGCTCAGCGTCCACCGCGCCATCGGTCGGAGCCTAGGCGGTCAGGATGCGAGCCAGCACGGCTGCGTCGATGTTCCCGCCGCTGACGATGCAGACGCAGCGGTCGTCCCGGCGCAGTGCGGCCGCGAGCGCGAGCGCGCCGGCTCCCTCAGCGACGACATGGGCTTTCGCCGCGAGCAGCCGCACGGCTTCCTCCGCGTCCGAGAGGGGAACCGCGACCGCCTCGTCGACAAGCCCCTGGGCGCGCTCCCACATCCCCGGCAGCAGCGCACGCCCGCCGGCGCCGTCCACCCACGACGGCGTGAAGTCGATCTCACGAGGCTCGCCCGCCGCGAAGGCCGCGGCCAGCGGCGCACCGGTTTCCGGCTCGGCCGTGACGACGCGCACCCCCGGCCGGAGCGCCTTCAGCGCGCTCGCGATGCCGGTCGTCAGCCCGCCGCCGCCCCACGGGACGATGACGGTGTCGAACTCCGGCGCGTCCTCGGCGATCTCGAGCCCGATCGTCCCGTTGCCGGCCATCACGGCCTCCTCGGCGGCCGGGGCGACGAACAGGCCGTCGACTCCCTCCCGGCCGCGGTCGACCATCGCCTGCCACCACTCCTCGTGCGTGACGGGGACGATCTCGGCGCCGAGCGCCTCGATCTTGTCGAGCTTCGCGCGCGGGGCATCCGCCGGGACGATCACGCGTACCGGGACACCTACTTCCCGCGCGGCCCAGCCCAGACCCTGCGCCATGTTGCCGGCGCTCGCGGTGACGACACCGCTCGCGAGCTCGGCCCCAGAAGCAGCCCGAATCGCCGAGAAGGCGCCGCGCAACTTGAAGGACCCGATCGGATGGAGGCACTCGAGCTTGAGCAGGATCCGCGAGTCCGTCCCGAGCGGGACGAGCGGTGTCCGTATCACGTCGTCGCCGATCCGCTCCCGCGCCCGGCGAATCTCCTCGAGCGGGATCAATCCGACTCTTTGGCGAGCTCGGTCAGGTCGGTGCGCACCGTCCAGAGCTCGGGGAACATCTTGTACTTGATCAACCCGGCGAGCAGCTCGACCGGGGTGCCCTGCGTGCCGACGACGTCTTCGCCGATCACGCGGCCGACCATCTTCACGTGGCGGAAACGCCAGACGCCGACCTGCTCGTCCCAGTCGATCAGCGCCTCGGCGAGCTGGTACAGGTCCTCGTGCTCGCGGCCCTGGACGTAGACCTCGAGCAGCGACAGCCCGCGCTCGCGGCGCAGCGCGTCGAACGCGGCGTAGAGGCCGGGCGAGACCTCGCGGATCCCGCGGAACCCGGGCGAGTCGAAGCCCGAGCCGTGCCCGAGCACACGCCGCACCTCCTGGTACTCCCACGGCGACATCAGCTCGAGGTGCTCGAGGAACGAGACGACGTAGCGGATCGCGTGGTTCGCGCGCCCGAGCAGCCGCAGCGCGCCGGCCAAGTCGCGCGCCTCGATCAGCCGCGTCGCCTCCTCGACCTCCATCCACGCGTGCTTCAGCCACAGCTCCGACGACTGATGGACGGTCTGGAACAGCAGCTCGTCGCGGTGCACCCACTCGTCGGCGGTCTTCTGGAGCGCGAGGAGCTCGTCCGTGCGGAGGTAGCGCTCGTAATCGCTCGCGGCGCCGCCCGGCAGAATCGGCTGGAACTCGTCCTCGTGGCCGTGCGGCGCTTCCATGACTACGACCCTACTAGCAGGTGAAAGCGAGGTGCCCGTTGGCCGCCTCGTCCAGAGCGTTGCGCTTGTAGTCCGGGCCACGGGTCAGCGCGATTCGGGTGTCGCTGTCGGCCGGAATGACGAAGACCGCGTCTCGGCTCGCATCCCAGGGCGTTCCCGAGTCTCCACCGGTCGGCGTGACGAAGTAGTTGCCGCCGCTCTGGAGCAGGAAGGTGAAGCCCCGGTAGACGAAGGGGTAGTCGCCGGTGTGGGATCGTTGGACCCTGATCACCGCGCACCTGCCGGCACCTCCGGCGCCCTCGGCCAGAGGTCGTATACCCAGGTCCTTCTTGCTGAAGATCGTCACGGAGGGTTTGACCGTGATGTCGTGTGCGAGCCGCCTCGCCTCCACGAGCCCGCGGCTGTTGGCGTAGTCCGACGTCGCCCAGAAAAGGCTCACGACGATCAGCGCCACGCCAACGAAAAACGCACCGGCGAGCGCGTGGCGGCTGACGGATCGACTCCGCGCGAGCGCGTACAGCAGCAGCGAGACCCCGACCGCCGGCCCGAGCGCCTGCAAGTAGGCGTACTGGTTCGAAATCGGTCCGCCCGCGAGTAGCGCGATTCCAAGGATGAGGGAGCACAGGCCGACCACGACAGCGATGGGTGTCAGATCGAATCGCTCGAAGCGATCGCCGGCCAACGCATGGAGGAACACAGCCCCGAACGCGACGAGCAGAACGACCGTTATCGGGACGAAGAGGGCGTCCACGCTCTGGAGGACGTACTGATTCGTCGTCAGGCCGAGCGTGCTCGGATCGAGTCCGAAGTAGCCCGCGAACGCCTCTTCGCGGCGGTAGCCGAAGTAGTAGGCGAGCGCGGTGATCAACGTCACCGGCGCGACGACCGCGAACACGAGGCCGGCGAGGCGGCGGCCTTCGGTCCCGAACAACGCCGACTGCGTTTGGGGCTCGGCCGCCTCCGGCACGGCTACCAGACCTTCATCTCGAGACCGGCGAGCGGGACACCACCCGCCTCGGTCACGAGCCACGTGTCCTGCATGTAGAGGCACTCGACGCCGTCGTCGGCGATCGCGTGCGGGTGCATCGAGAAGACCATGTTCGCCGCGAGCTCGGTCTCGATGCCCTCGCCGATCTTCGGGTGCTCGATCATCGTCATCCCGATCGAGTGGCCGGTCACGTGGCCGAGGTGGTAGCCGCGCTGCGTGAAGCCGGCGGAGACCGCCCGGTGGACGTCGTGCGCGGTCGCCCCCGCCCGCAGCGCTGTCTGCGCGACGTCGTAGTACTCCTCGTACGCCTCGACCATCCGCTGCACCTCGGCGCTCGGGGTGCCCAACGCGCGCGAGACCTCGACCCAGTGGCCGCCCGGCCCGGCGATCTCGAGCGACGGGATCGTGAACTCGCCGAAGACCGTGTCGTCGCGCGCGATCGCGAACTCGGCGCCGACGAGCACCATGTTCATCGTCAGCCGCCCGCAGCCGCGCTCGACGAAAAGCCGCTCGGCGGGCGCGAGCACCTCGGCCGCGTTGCGACCCGGCGCCCAGGCCTCGCGG
>DATFSG010000254.1:0-5084 GCA_035262765.1 Gaiellaceae bacterium
GAAGAATCAGCCGAGATCTTCGACGACCTCTACCTCGGCGTGCGAGCCGGCGGCGCCCTGCGCAAGCAGCGGCGCGGCGAGGAGCTCACGCACGAGGAGAAGGAGGCGCTCAGCCGCTGGCAGCGTCTCTCGATGGCGCGCAAGGCCGCCGCAATCGGCGCCTTCGCCGCCGGCACGTTCGGGCTTGGCTTCACGCTCGGCGGCCTCGTCTTCGGCCGCTGGCGCAAGGCGTAACTACCGCTTCGCTTCGCCCGTGCCGGCGAACAGGACCGTCGGCGCCTCCTCCTCGGCGGGGTCGCGGCCGCGGACCACGACATCGAGCAGAGTCGCCGCGATCGCCGCGATCGGGATGGCGATCAGGACGTACTCCCAGCCGAGCAGGTACGAGATCCCCACGACCGAGACGAGCACCACCAGGGGAGACAGCCCGACCGCATGACCCATCACGCGCGGGGCGATCACGTAGTCCTGGATCTGCCGCAGGACGAGCACCGCGATGCCCGCGCCGATCGCCACCACCCAGCTCACGGTCAGCCCGACTCCGATCGCGATCGCGCCGGCGGCGAGCGGGCCGATGATCGGCACGAGTTCGACGAGGCCGGCGAAGGAGCCGATCAGCAGCCAGTACGGCTCGCCGTCGAGCCAGAAGGCGAGGGAGAGCGTGGTCGCGACGATCACGACCAACAGGAACTCTCCGCGAACGAACGCGCCGAGCTTCATGTCGATCAGCACCCAGGTGTCGCGGGTCACGCGCCGGTGCTTGCGCGGCACCATCGACTGCACGAGCGCGATCGTGTTGTCGCGCTCGAAGATCCAGTAGGCGCCGACGGCGAACATGAACAGGATCCCCACGAGGAACTCGAACAGCTTCGTGGTCACGGTGATCGCGGGGTGGAGGAGGCTCGTGCCCGACGGCAGCTGCCGCAGCCGCTTGTCGACCGCGCTCAGGATCTCGTGCCGGATCCCGTGCGAGTGCACCGCCGCGTGGTGGAGCTGCGACCGCGAGGTCGGCACGTGGCCGATCGCGTGGTCGATCTGCGTGATGGCAACCGGCACGACGAGATAGAGGAAGAGCCCGATCGCGGCGAGGAACACGAGGTAGTGGGCGATGACGCCGACCGGTCGTGGCACGTGCGCTCGGCGATAGAGCCACTCGACGCTCGGTCGCATCGCCGACGCGATCACGAAGCCGAGGAAGAGCAGCGCGATCAGTAGCCTGAGCTGCCAGAGCGCGAGAGCGAGAGCGATGATGGAGACGGCGACGATGGTTGCGGTCGCCGCGCGGCGTGCGGTTCCGGACACTTCCCGAGGGTTTCCCTGTTGCAACTAGAACGAAGCTCGAACATGGACGCACCGCTGATCGAGGCGCACCGGCACGGGATCGCGCTCGCGCGCCCGTTTCTGCGCGCTTGCCTTCTTGCGGCTGCCGGTGTGGCGTGCTTCTTCGCCCCGTGGACGCCGTTCGCGGCCGCCGGGGCCGTCCTGCTCGCCCTCGCCGCGCTGGTCGCGGTCGTCGGGGCCGCTCGCTGGGACCGGACGCATCTCGCAGTCACCGGGAGCGCGCTCGTCGTCGAGTACGGGTTCCTGAACCGGCGCAGCGCCACTATCTCGCTCAGCGGCACGGTGTTCGAGATCGAGCGGCCGCTGCTCGGCCGCGTCCTCGGCTACGGCACCGTCATCGCCGGCGAGCTCGAGATGGACTACGTGCCGCGTCGCCTCACGCGGCTGCTTCAGCAGCGCCGATAGCGCTGGCCGAACGTCTGTTCGGCCCGGTAGAATGCCCTTCACATGGCTGCCGAAGAGCTCGTCGTCCACGGCGCCCGCGAGCACAACCTCAAGGACATCACCGTCCGGCTGCCGCGGAACCGCCTCATCTGCATCACCGGGCTGTCCGGCTCCGGCAAGTCGTCGCTTGCCTTCGACACGATCTACGCCGAGGGGCAGCGGCGCTACGTCGAGTCGCTCTCCGCGTACGCGCGGCAGTTCCTGCAGATGATGGAGAAGCCGGACGTCGACCACATCGACGGCCTCAGCCCGGCGATCTCGATCGACCAGAAGACGACGTCGCGCAACCCGCGCTCGACCGTCGGCACCGTGACCGAGATCTACGACTACCTGCGCCTGCTCTACGCGCGGGTCGGGCGGCCGCACTGCCCGATCTGCGGCAAGCCGATCGCGGGGCAGAGCCTCGACGCGATCGTCGACCAGGTGCTGAAGCTCGAGGAGGGGACGCGGTTCACGGTCAACGCGCCTGTCGTCCGCGACCGCAAGGGCGAGTACAAGGACGTCTTCGAGGATCTGACGCGCGAGGGCTTCACGCGCGTCAAGGTCGACGGCGAGCAGTACGTCCTCGAGGAGGGCGTGCCCGAGCTCGACAAGAAGTTCAAGCACACGATCGAGGTGGTCGTCGACCGGCTCGTGATGCGGGCCGACCTGCGGCTGCGACTGACGCAGTCGATCGAGACGGCGGCCGCGCTCGCCGAGGGGCTCGTCGCCGTCGATCTGGTCGATACCGGCGAGCAGCTCCTCTTCTCGGAGAACTTCGCCTGTCCCGACCACGGCGTCTCGCTGCCGGAGCTCCAGCCTCGGATCTTCTCCTTCAACGCGCCGCACGGCGCGTGCCCACGCTGCACCGGCCTCGGCTCCCAGCAGGAGATCGACCCGGATCTGCTCGTCCCCGATCCGTCGCTCTCAATCGACGACGGCGCGCTCGTGCCGTGGTCGGTCGGAGGATCGTCCGGTTTCTACGAGGCCGTGATCCAGGCGATCGCCGACCGCTACGAGATCGACACGTCGAAGCCGTGGTCCGAACTGGACGAGAGTGAGCGCGACCGCTTCCTCAACGGCACCGACGGCGAGAAGCTCTACGTCCAGTACCGCAACCGCATGGGGCGCCGGCGGCAATACATGCTCGCGTTCGACGGCATCGTCTCGAGCCTGCAGCGCCGCTACAGGGAGACGGACTCGTCCACGGCGCGGGAGCGGATCGAGGAGTACATGTCACTGCGTCCTTGCCCGGTCTGCAACGGCGCGCGGCTCAAGCCCGAGGTGCTCGCGGTCACCGTCGGAGAGCGCTCGATCTACGAGTTCACGAGGATGTCCGTCTCGCGTGCGCTCGCTTTCCTCGACGAGCTCGGGCTGACGCCGACCGAGGAGCTGATCGGCCACCGGATCGTGAAGGAGATCCGCGAGCGGCTCACGTTCCTCGACGATGTCGGCGTCGGCTACCTCACGCTGGACCGCGCGGCGGCGACGCTGTCGGGCGGCGAGGCGCAGCGGCTGCGGCTCGCGACGCAGATCGGCTCTCAGCTGGTCGGCGTCCTCTACATCCTCGACGAGCCGTCGATCGGCCTCCACCAGCGCGACAACGCGCGGCTCATCGACACCCTCGAGCGACTGCGCGACATCGGCAACACGGTGCTCGTCGTCGAGCACGACGAGGAGATGATGCGCCGCTCCGACTGGCTCGTCGACATGGGACAGGGCGCCGGCCTGCACGGCGGCGAAGTCGTGGCCGAGGGGCCGGCCTCGAAGGTCGAGCGGAACAAGAAGTCGGTCACCGGGCAGTTCCTCTCGGGTGCGCGAGAGATCGCGGTGCCCGAGCGGCGCGACGAGGATCGCGGCGCGTTCCTCGTCAAGGGCGCCGCGCAGCACAACCTCAAGGAGATCGACGTCGAGTTCCCGGTGGGAAAGTTCATCTGCGTGACGGGTGTCTCGGGCTCCGGCAAGTCGACGCTCGTGAACGAGATCGTCTTCAAGGCGCTCGCGAACCGGCTCAACCGCGCACGGGTCAAGCCGGGAGCGCACGCGGGCGTCGAGGGGATCGAGGTCTTCGACAAGGTGATCGAGATCGACCAGAAGCCGATCGGCCGCACGCCGCGCTCGAACCCGGCGACCTACACCGACCTGTTCACGCACATCCGCGAGCTGTACTCGCTGACGCCGGAGGCGAAGGTGCGCGGCTACAAGCCGGGCCGCTTCTCGTTCAACGTGCGCGGCGGGCGCTGCGAGACGTGCAAGGGAGACGGGCAGATCAAGATCGAGATGCACTTCCTACCCGACGTCTACGTGCCGTGCGAGACATGCAAGGGGGCGCGCTACAACCGCGAGACGCTCGAGGTGCGGTTCAAGGGCCGCTCGATCGCGGACGTGCTCGAGATGTCGGTGGAGGAGGCGCTGAAGTTCTTCGCCAAGATCCCGAAGATCCGGCGCCGGCTGCAGACGCTCCACGACGTCGGGCTCGACTACATCAAGCTCGGCCAGCCGGCGACGACGCTCTCGGGCGGCGAGGCGCAGCGTGTGAAGCTCGCCGCCGAGCTGTGCAAGGTCGCCACCGGGAAGACGCTCTACATCCTCGACGAGCCCACGACCGGGCTCCACTTCGCCGACATCGAGAAGCTGCTCGAGACGCTGCAGCGGCTGGTCGACGGCGGCAACACGATGCTCGTGATCGAGCACAACCTCGACGTGATCAAGCAGGCCGACTGGGTGATCGACCTCGGGCCGGAGGGTGGCGAAGCGGGCGGCGAGATCGTCGCGGTCGGGACGCCCGAGGACGTCGCGCAGGCCGAGGACTCGTTCACCGGGGCGTTTCTCCGGCATGTGCTGCCGGCGCCAGCGGTTGCCGCGGCGTAGGGCTCAGAGCACGGCCTGCGTCTGGGTGACGCGGGCGACGAGCTTGCCGGCGTCGTCGTAGAGCTCGGTGTCGACGACGATCGTCCGCCGGCCGGTGTGGAGCGGACGCGCGACGGCGTGGACGTAGCCTTCGCGCACGGCGGCGAAGAAGTTCGTCTTCGATTCGATCGTCGCCGTGCCCTTGGCGTCCTCGGGGAGGTTCAGGTACGCGATCGTGCCGCCGAGATTGTCCGCAAGCGCCATCAGGACGCCACCGTGGAGGATCCCGCCGGCGGTGCACTTCGCCGCGTCCCACGCGAGCCGGGCGCGCACCTCCTGCGGCGTCGCCGAGATCATCTCGATGCCGAGGAACGACGTCAGCGGGGCGGCGGCGGCGATCTGGGGGGTCAGCGCGGGGTCGGGCGAGTCGTCCACGAGGCCGAGTCTGGCACGTCCCGCAGCACCGAGAT
>DATFSG010000255.1:0-3806 GCA_035262765.1 Gaiellaceae bacterium
GCGCCGCTCGACCGCGCGTGCGTCTTCGCCTGCGGGCTCTCGACCGGGATCGGGGCCGCGCTGAACACCGCGAAGGTCGAACCGGGCTCGACGTGCGTCGTCTTCGGCGCTGGTCTCGTCGGCCTCGGCGCCGTCGCAGGCTGTCGGCTCGCCGGCGCCTGGCGGATCATCTGCGTCGATCCGGCCGAGCAGCGGCTCGAGCTTGCACGTGGCCAGGGCGCCCATGACACCATCGGCGGAGGGCCTGAAGTCGTCGAGCAGATCCTCGAGATGACGGGCGGCTTCGGTGCCGACTACACGTTCGAGGCAACGGGACGCGTCGACGTGATGCGCCAGGCCGTCGAGTCGGCGCGCATGGGCTGGGGCCTCGCAACCGTCTGCGGCGTCGCCGGCAAAGGGGAGACGCTCGACGTCGTGCCGCGCTTCCTGATCACGGGCCGCCGCGTCGCGGGCTCCTCCTTCGGCGGGGTGAAGGGCCGCGACCAGGTGCCGCAATACGTCGACCGCTACCTCGCGGGCGACATCGACGTCGATCCGCTTATCTCCCACTCGCTCACGCTGGACGATGTCAACCGCGGCTTCGACCTCATGCACGCGCAGGACGGGATCCGCAGCGTGATCTCGTTCGACAGCTGACCTGGCCCTATCGTCGGCCGAGCGAGTGCGTTTTCTGCCGTTGACAGCGGTCGTGGCTTTGGCCCTCACGGCTGCGGGGTGCGGCGGCAGTGCCGCGACCGCGCCGGCGGGTGAGCATTTGAGCTGCCCGACGTCCCAGAAGTGCCAGACGAACATGCGGCTGGTCTGCGACCGCCGCTCGGGCCGGACGGTCCTCTCGCACGCCCCGAACGGCCTGAACGGAGTGCTTGGCACGGAGGTCTGGTTCAAGTTCCCGAAGCACGGTTCAGCGGGAGGCCACGGCTGGACGAATTGGATGCCGACCGGCGGGATGCCGCTCACGAAGGGAGGCGCTGTCTACCGCGCGCCCGGGGCCCGGCAAGCGAAGGCCTTCGTGCACATCCCGAATGGGGTCGGCGAGCCGGCGACCGAGATGTTCATCCTCTCGGTCGACTGCGGCAGCTGAAGCCGCGCTCTCCTACTCGAGCGGGAGGCGGAGACCGGCGTGCGCCCGCACGGCGTCGAGGTCGTCGATCACGGTCTCGAGCAAGTCGAGGTTGTGCTGGACCGTGTCGCGATCGCGTGCGCCCGGCCACATCGTCTTGAACGCGCTCGCGAACGCCCACTCGTCCTCGGCGGAACAGACGCGGAACTGCACGTCCTCGAGCGTTCCGAAGCGGTCGAGCG
Organism: Gaiellaceae bacterium; assembly: GCA_035262765.1. Lineage (GTDB taxonomy): Bacteria > Actinomycetota > Thermoleophilia > Gaiellales > Gaiellaceae > Palsa-739. The sequence continues at coordinate 1,303 of DATFSG010000255.1, forward strand.
CGAGATTCCCGGCGAAGCCCGGATAGATGCCCGGCTCGACGCCTCCGTAGGACGGCAGCATGACCAGGGCGCCCGTGGTCTCGTCGAGGCGGCGTTCGTAGGCGATGGCCACCTCGCCGATGTCCATGCCCGAGCTCGTCCAGTTGGTGATCCAGCCCCGGTCGTCGGTTCGCTTGAAGCCCAAGCCGATGAGCTCGTCGTCCAGGCCGTCACGATGCTCCTCGAAGGTCACGAGGTCGATGTCCCCGTGATCGCGCGTCCACCGTCCGACGTGGAAGTCGACGCCGACGCCACCGCAGAGCCAGACCGGCCGCTCGAGTCGCGTCAGCACGCGGAGCCTCGCCAGGACCTCGTCCTTCGTCATCCGAGCATCGTAGGAAGGGCCGCGGCACTCGTGATTTCATTCGAGTCGCGGCATGAGGCTTCTTCTCACCTCAGATGGCATCAGCAACGCCAGCATCCATGACGCGCTGGTCGGCCTCCTGGGCAAACCGATTGCCGAGTCCAACGCCCTCTGCATTCCCACCGCGTCGTAAGCGATGGGAGGCCCAGGACCGGCCTGGACCTTGATCGCCGGACAAGCCGACACCCCCTTGTGCGAACTCGGTTGGAAGTCCCTAGGCGTGCTGGAGCTCACCGCGCTGCCGAGCCTCGACGAAGAGCGGTGGCTCGCCTGGGTTCAGGAGACGGACGCCTTGCTCGTCGGAGGCGGCGATGCCCTCTACCGTGCCACTGGCTGCGTCAATCCGGGCTCGCCGACCTTCTGCCTTCGCTTAAGGCGGTCTACGTCGGAGTGAGCGGCGGAAGCATGGCGCTGACTCCCAACATCGGCGAGAGATTCGTGGGCTGCAAGCCGTCCGCCGGAGGCGGCGCAGCGCTGGGATTCGTCGACTTCGCGATCTTCCCGCACTTGCACGACGAAGAGTTGCGGAACAAGTCCATCGCAGATGCAGAGCAGTGGGCCGCCGAGTTGCCGGTACCGGCGTATGCCATTGACGGCCAGTCCGCCATCCAAGTGACCGACGACACCGTCGAAGTCGTCTCCGAGGGACACTGGAAGCTCTTCCCGGCAAGCTGACCAGTTCACGGCCGGAGATACGCTGTCTGCAATGGCCGAGCTACGCACGACCTCCGCCTACACCCCGACCGGCGACCAGCCGCAGGCGATCGCGAAGCTCGCCGACGGGATCCTCGCGGGCGAGAAGTTCCAGACGCTCGTCGGTGCGACCGGCACCGGCAAGACGGCGACGATGGCGTGGACGATCGAGAAGACCGGCCGGCCGGCGCTCGTGATCGCCCACAACAAGACGCTCGCGGCGCAGCTCTGCAACGAGTTCCGGGAGTTCTTCCCGCACAACGCCGTCGAGTACTTCGTCTCCTACTACGACTACTACCAGCCCGAGGCGTACGTCCCGCAGGCCGACCTCTACATCGAGAAGGACTCGTCCCGGAACGACGACATCGCGCGGCTCAGGCTCGCCGCGACCTCGTCGCTCTTCACCCGCCGCGACGTGGTCGTGGTCGCGTCCGTCTCCTGCATCTACGGGCTCGGCTCGCCGGAGGAGTGGCGCGAGCGGATGATCTACATCGAGGTCGGCGCCGAGCATGACCGCGACCTGCTGCTGCGCAAGCTCATCGACTCGCAGTACGTCCGCAACGACACGATTCTCGGCCGCGGCCGCTTCCGCGTGAAGGGCGACGTCGTCGAGGTGCAGCCGGCGAACCAGGAGACCGCGTACCGCATCTCGTTCTTCGGCGACGACGTGGAGGGGATGACGCACTTCGACCCGCTGACGGGCGAGGTGCTCGCGAAGCTCGACAACCTCTCGATCTGGCCGGCGACGGAGTACGTCACCTCGCAGCCGACCGTCGAGCGCGCGGTCGACGAGATCCGACACGAGATGGAGGCGCAGGTCGCGCATTTCGAGGAGGAGGGGAAGCTGCTCGAGGCGCACCGGATCCGGCAGCGCACCGAGTACGACCTCGAGATGCTGAAGGAGCTCGGCTTCTGCAACGGGATCGAGAACTACTCGCGGATCCTCGAGGGGCGGGCCGCCGGGACGCACCCGTTCACGCTCCTCGACTACTTCGCGGACGACTTCGTTGTCTTCGTGGACGAGTCCCACCAGACGGTGCCTCAGCTCGGCGGCATGCACGAGGGCGACCGCTCGCGCAAGCAGACGCTCGTCGATTTCGGCTTCCGGCTGCCGTCGGCGCTCGACAACCGGCCGCTCCGCTTCGACGAGTTCCTGCGCAAGGTGCCGCAGCTCGTGTTCGTCTCGGCGACGCCGGGGCCGTTCGAGCAGCGCAACGCGACGGTGGTCGCCGAGCAGCTCATCCGGCCGACCGGCATCGTCGACCCCGACGTCGACCTCCGCGCGACGAAGAACCAGATCGACGACCTGCTCGGCGAGATCCGCGCGCGCGAGGCGGCCGGGGAGCGCGTGCTCGTGACGACGCTGACGAAGAAAATGGCCGAGGACCTGACCGACTACCTGCTCGAG
>DATFSG010000256.1:0-2262 GCA_035262765.1 Gaiellaceae bacterium
TCGTACCTCACGCCGGGAACCGACCGCTACCAGTCGTCGTTCCCGTATCTCGGCTCACCCCACGACGGATACGACACGCCGTCGTCGTGACCCGCACGACTCGAGGTGCCGGATCGAACCGGTCCGGCACCTCGGGCGAATGACCGCGACTGGATCACACGGCGGCCGAGGGCCGTCGGGAAGGAGAGGGCAAATGGAACGCCTGAACAGGCGCTCGTTCATGAAGATCGCCGGCGCGGCCACGGGCGCGGCGGCTCTCGCCGCGGCACCCCCGATCGCGAAGGCGGCAATGGGCGAGGAGGGCGCCGAGCGCACCCATCCCACCGCCTCGGTTCCCGAGGAGCCGCTCGTCGCGTACGTGCGCGACGCCGCGCGCGGTGAGGTGACCGTCACCTCCGGGACGGCCGAGCACACCTATCGCGACCGCGTCCTCGTGCAGCGCCTGTTGCGGGCGGCCGGCAGGAAGGGCGTGAGCTAGAGATGTCCTCCCACCGCGAAGCTCCGTCGATCAGTCTCGACCCCGCCGCCGACAGCGCTGACGTCTACGCGTTCGTCAGCCCGGACGACCCGACGACGGTCACGATCATCTCGAACTACGTGCCGCTCCAGGCCCCGCCCGGCGGCCCGAACTTCTTCGAGTTCGGCGACGACGTCCTCTACTCGCTGTTCATCGACAACGACGGGGACGCCCTGCCGGAGATCACGTACCAGTTCCGCTTCGGCACGACGTACCAGAACCCGGACACCTTCCTCTACAACACCGGCCCGATCACGTCGCTCACCAGCACGAGCTGGAACAAGCGCCAGCACTACTCGGTGTCGGTGATCCACTCGAAGAGCAAGGGCAAGAAGCAGGATCACTCGCACGACGGCAAGGGCACCGTCCTCGGCAAGCAGCTCGCCTGCCCGCCCTGCAACGTCGGGCCGCGCTCGACGCCGAACTACCCGGCGCTCGCCGCGGCGGCCGTGCACACGCTGCCGGGCGGCATCTCGGTGTTCGCCGACCAGCGGAACGACGGCTTCTTCGTCGACCTCGGCGCGATCTTCGACCTCGGTGACATCAGGGAGCTGAACACCCTGCACCTGATCCCGTCGCCGACGGGCACGAGCGTCGACCCGCTGAAGTCGATGAACATCCATACGATCGCGATCAAGGTCCCGATCTCGATGCTGACGAAGGACGGCTCGGTTCCGACCGATCCGTCGCAGGCCGTCGCCGTGCTCGGCATCTGGGCCGGCGCGAGCCGCCGCAAGGTCTACGTCCAGGAAGGCCACAAGAAGCAGAAGTCCGGCCCGTGGACGCAGGTCTCGCGCCTCGGTAACCCGCTCTTCAACGAGGTCATCGTCCCGATCGGGGACAAGGACCGCTGGAACGTCGTCGACCCGATCGACGACAAGGGCTTCGCGAAGTACGTGAAGCAGCCGGAGCTCGCGAAGCTCCTGCCCGTCCTCTACCCCGGCCACTTCCCGAACCTGGCCGCGTTCACCGCCGACCGCGCGGATCTCGAGGCGATTCTGCTCACGGGCATTCCGAGCGGGATCGTCCCCGGGTTCCAGAACTTCACGAGCTCGAAGCCCGCGGACATGCTGCGGCTGAACGTCGCCATCCCGCCGGCTTCGAACCCGAACGCGCTCGGCGTGGTGGGCGGCGATCTGGCCGGCTTCCCGAACGGACGGCGGGTGTTCGACGACGTCGTCTCGATCGAGCTGAAGGCGGTTGCGGGCGCGACGATTCCGCTCGTCGCTCCGAGCTTCACGCCGGACGCGGCGGTCGGCGCGGTCTCGTCGTACCTCACCCCTGGGAATGACCGGTACCAGTCGACGTTCCCGTACCTCGGCCAGCCCCACGACGGCTACGACACGCCTTCGTCGTGAGCCACAACCACGACCACTCCACGGACGCCCGGCCCGAGCACGTGATGCTCGATCTCGGGCCGGGCGTCGGAGCGCTCGTCCTCCGTACCGGTGCGGACCTGCACGGCACGGAGATCGAGATCAGCCCCGACGGGCGGGACGAGGAGCGCTCCCACAAGCAGGTCCACGAGCGGCCGGTCGCCGGTCGCCCGCTCTACGGGGCGGTGTTCGAATCGCTGCCCGCCGGCGAGTACACGCTCTGGCTCGACGACCAGCCGCTGCGGCGCCGCATTGCCGTGGCCGGCGCGGCCGTCACCCAACTCTCGATCGAGGAGGAACACGAATGATCGGCCTGACCAACCCCACGCACCTCGTCCTTCTGCTCCTGATCGCGCTCTGCCTCTTCGG
>DATFSG010000257.1:0-6096 GCA_035262765.1 Gaiellaceae bacterium
CTGCGGAGGCCGCCGGGCCGCGAGGCGTTCCCGGGCGACGTCTTCTACCTCCACTCGCGGCTGCTCGAGCGCGCGTGCAAGCTCAACGAGGAGAACGGCGGCGGCTCGCTGACGGCGCTGCCGATCATCGAGACGCAGGCCGGCGACGTTTCCGCGTACATCCCGACCAACGTGATCTCGATCACCGACGGGCAGATCTTCCTGCAGTCGGAGCTCTTCTACTCGGGCGTCCGCCCGGCGGTGAATGTCGGCATCTCGGTGTCGCGCGTCGGCGCCTCGGCGCAGACGAAGGCGATGAAGAAGGTCGCCGGCCGCCTGCGGCTGGACCTCGCGCAGTACCGCGAGCTGGAGGCGTTCGCGCAGTTCGGCTCCGAGCTCGACCGCGCGACGCAGCAGGCGCTGACCCGCGGCGAGAAGATGGTCGCGACGCTGAACCAGCCGCAGTACCAGCCGTGGCCGATGGAGGAGCAGGTCGCCGGGATCTTCGCCGGCAACGAGGGCTATCTCGACGACATCCCGACGCCGCAGGTCTCGCGGTTCCAGGACGAGCTGCGCGAGCATCTCCGCGCCGAGGGCGAGGTCTACAAGCAGATCCGCGAGACGGGCGACCTGCCCGACGAGCTCGCCGAGAAGCTGAAGGCCGAGATCGAGAAGTTCAAGAACGGCTTCAACGTCGAGGGCGAGGATCAGGTCTAGCTCTCGTGGCTTCGCTCCAGGACCTCCGGCGGCGGATCGCATCGGTCCGCAACACGCGCAAGATCACCAAGGCGCTCGAGCTGGTTGCCGGCGCGCGGCTGCGGCGCGCGCAGAACCGCATCGAGGAGATGCGGCCGTACGCCGACCGGATGCAGGAGCTGATGATCGGCACCGCCCGCGCGGCGTCCTCGCTGCGGAACCTCGCGCTGCTGCAGCAGCGCGACGACGTGCGCCGGGTGGCCTTCGTCGTCGTCACGGGCGACCGCGGGCTGGCCGGGCCGTTCAACGGCCAGGTGCTCCGGCGCGCGTTCGAGCTCGAGCGCCGTGCCCGCGCCGAGGGGCAGGAGGTCGTCTGGCTCGCGGTCGGACGCAAGGGCGCCTCGACGCTCCGCTTCCGCCGCTACGAGCTGACCGCGCAGTGGGCGGGCTTCGCCGACAAGCCGGGCTACCACGACGCGCAGGCGATCGGCCACAAGCTCGCCGAGCTGTACGAGGCGGAGGAGGTCGACCGCGTCGTCCTCATCTACAACCGCTTCGAGTCGGCCCTCGTGCAGCGGGTGACGGTGACCGACCTGCTGCCGATCCGCGAGGAAGTGCTCGCGGGCGAGGAGGAGGCCGAGGAAGGCTCGAGTGCGGACTTCATCTACGAGCCGGAGCCCGAGCAGATCCTCCAGCGGCTCCTGCCGGTCTACCTCGAGACCGAGATCTACCGCGCGCTGCTCGAGTCCGCGGCCGCGTTCCTCGCCTCGCAGATGGCTGCGATGCGCAGCGCCTCCAAGAACGCCGGCGAGCTGATCGACAACCTCACGCTTTCGCTCAACCGCGCTAGACAGGCCGAGATCACACAGGAGATCCTCGAGGTCGTGGCCGGCGCGGACGCGCTCACTGGCTAACGCCCGACTAGGGCGCTATAAGGCGTCCATGCGCTACGCGGCGACTCTCGCCCTGGGAGCTGTCCTGCTCGCCCTGTGCGGTTGCGGCTCGTCGCACGGCGCCGACGCCACGTCCGCCTTGCGGATCTACGGTCCGACCGGAAGTAACCCGGCACAAGTCACGCTTGCCGACATCGTCCGGCGACAGATTCGCGTGACCACCGCCTACCGGGCCGGCGAAGCCGACCTCTGGCTTCCGTTGACGCACGCTGGCAATGCGGCCTGTGTGCGCCTGGCGCATGCGCTCGCACGTCGCGGCGCTCGCGTACACAACCGCCACGAGCCGTTCGCGCTGAACGTCGACGGCCACGTCTACGCGATCGACCCCGCGGACTCCGTCGACTACCGCTATCCGACCGTTCTCTGCGGTGAGGCGCCCCCTGCCATTGACATTCGGTTGAAGCACACGACCGCCCAGAGACTCGTCCGCGTCCTCAAGACGGCGAAGATCGCCAGCACCTCGGTGGGCGAGCAGCGCTTCTTCTTCACGCCGGGCCGGAACGGTGCTTCGTGCGAGATCGACTTCGACATGCCCGAGCTCTCCGAGGCGTGGTGCCTCGCCTACCAGTCGTCGAGGCCCGAGCGAACCGCGCTGGCGGTCGCCCTACGCCCCGATGGGACGATCAAGGTCTGTCACGGCTGCGTCGGCAACGCGCCCGACCAAACGCAGACGCTCCGCTACGGTCAGTCGGTCTCCCTCGGTCCGTTCCGTTGCACGGCGTTGCGAGCCGGTGTGCGCTGCGTGATCCGGAAGTCGGGCCACGGATACTTGCTCGGCATCCAGCGTCTCAGGCGGATCTGATGAGATACGCGGCGACTCTCGCTCTGGGCGCTGTCCTGCTGGCCCTGTGCGGCTGCGGCGCGTCAGGTAAGGCGGCGCCGCCACCGCCGGAGTACTCGGTTCAGCAGGTCGAAGCGGCGTTCAGGGCACAAGGTCTCCTGTTGCGTCAGGCGCGGTTCGGTCCGGCGAGCGGTGTGGTTCGGCTTAGCTATCCCGGGATCGAGGTGGACGTCGTCGCGAACGACGCGAGCTGGATCTCGGTCATCAGCGGCGGCGAACGCCGGTCGGAGCTACGCAACTTGACCGTCGAATGGGAGCCGCGCTTAGACAAGCCAGTCCGGTTGGCCCTTCGCCGGCTCCGTGCACACGTCTAGCCGAGGAGCGTACGACCCATGAAACGACGCCGGGTTCTCGCTGTAGTCCTTCTCGTCGCTGCCTTCGTAGCCGGGGCGATCGGGGCAAACTTGATCCGCATGAGCCCCGCTGACGCAGGGGCAACGCACAGGTACACGCTCCGTCTCGGAGACAAGGTCGTCATCCCCGCGATTCGCCAGCGGTGCTCGGTCGAGGCGGAGGGCCGTGCAGTCAACCTGTTCTGCCGGCGGGAGCGGCAGCCCCGGCACGAGGTGGTGCTCTTCGCCAACCAGATCCTCGTCTACACGGCCGGCGATCCCGACCATCCCGCCTGGAGCGGGAAGCCCTAGCCGCAGCACTGCCGGATAGGCTCGCGCGATGGAGGCGGTGCGTGTCCTCGCGGCGATAGCCGGCGCTCTACTCGTCGGCTTCGTCCTGCTGGAGGCGCTGAAGGCTTTTGTCGTGCCGCGCGGCGTGCAGCTCCGCTCGCGCGCCGTCTTCTACTGGGTCTTCCGTTTTCTGCGCTGGTTCGCGAGGTTCCGAGGCGCAGAGGACCGGGAGGCAACCGACGCGATCATGGTCTACGGAGCTCCGGTCGCGATCGTCGGCCTGCCGCTGGTCTGGCTGTTCGGGAGCCTGCTCGGTTTCTCGGCGATCTTCTGGGCGATCGACGCCGGCAGCTACGGCGACGCGTTCGTCGTCAGCGGCTCGTCGCTCCTCACCCTTGGCTTCGACCGTCCGGACGGCGTCGGCGGTGCGGCCGTGGCCTTCCTCACGGCGACGGTCGGGATCGGTCTGCTCGCGCTCGTGATCACGTACCTGCCGACACTCAACTCCGCCTTCTCGCGGCGTGAGTCGGTCGTCGCGATGCTCGACGCGCGGGCCGGCTCGCCTCCCAACGCACTGACCCTGATCGAGCGCCATCACGTCTTCTCGGGGATCGAGGCGCTCGACGCGCGCTGGCCGGAGTGGGAGCGCTGGATTGTGGACGTGGGGGAGACGCACTACACCCATCCGATGCTCGTCTTCTTCCGTTCCTCGGAGCCGTGGCACTCGTGGGTGACGGCCACCGCAACGCTGCTCGAGGCTGCGAACTTCCGGCTCTCTTCGATCCAGGCTTCCGGGGCGGGAAACGCGGCTGCCTGGATGTTCTACCGCGCCGGGCTGGGGGCGATCGAGCGGTTGCGAGGCTTCTTCGACTACCGCGTGACTCTCGGTGAGGTGAAGCCGGTCCCGCGGGAGAAGTTCGAGCATGTGCTCGTCCACCTCGAGGGCGTCGGAGTGACCATCGTCGACGACCACGACCTCGCCTGGCAGCGCTTCTGTCGCCGCCGAGCCGAGTACGAGCCGATCATCGACGCGCTCGCCCGGCTGGTCGATGCGCCCGCCGGTTTGTGGCCCGCGCACGACCACGTCGAGGCGGTCGCTTCCCCGTCTGGAAGCTGAGCCAACTGGGCTAGAGTTCGCCTGCCTGCAGCCGCCCTGGAGTGGCGCAACCATCGAGCATCAGGGGAGACTCAGTGGCCGACAAGAGCAACGGCAAGAACACCGGGACAATCGTCGAGATCAAGGGCGTTGTGCTCGATGCCGTCTTCCCGGACCGGCTGCCCGAGATCTTCCACGCGCTGAGCGTCGAGATCCCCGAGGACGGCGGCACACGAGAGTTGATCGCGGAGGTGCAGCAGCACCTCGGCGACGATCGCGTCCGGGCCGTCGCCATGGACACGACCGACGGGCTGGCCCGCGGGGTCGAGATCGTCGACACCCAGCAGCCCATCTCGGTTCCGGTAGGCGACCAGACGCTCGGCCGCATCTGGAATGTGATCGGCGACCCCGTGGACGGCAAGGAAGCCCCGAAGGGTGAGCGCTGGCCGATCCACCGCGATCCGCCTGCCTTCAGCGACCTCTCCCCAACGGTCGAGGTCTTCGAGACGGGCATCAAGGTCATCGACCTGGTCGCGCCGTTCGTTCGCGGCGGCAAGGTCGGCCTGTTCGGCGGAGCCGGAGTCGGCAAGACCGTCACCATCACCGAGCTGATCCATAACGTCGCGCTCCAGCACGGCGGCGTCTCGGTCTTCTCCGGCGTCGGTGAGCGGACGCGCGAGGGCAACGACCTGATGCTCGAGATGCAGGAATCGGGCGTCATGGACAAGGTCGCGATGTGCTACGGCCAGATGAACGAGCCGCCGGGCGCGCGCCTGCGCGTCGGGCTCTCCGGCCTGACGATGGCGGAGTACTTCCGTGACGAGGGCCAGGACGTCCTCCTCTTCATCGACAACATCTTCCGCTTCGTGCAAGCGGGCTCCGAGGTCTCGGCGCTGCTCGGCCGCATGCCGGGCAATGTCGGCTACCAGCCGACGCTCGCGACCGAGATGGGGCAGCTGCAGGAGCGCATCACCTCGACGCGCACCGGCTCGGTCACCTCGGTGCAGGCGATCTACGTGCCGGCCGACGACCTCACCGACCCGGCGCCTGCGAACACGTTTGCGCACCTCGACTCGACGACGGTGCTCGACCGCGCGATCGTCGAGAAGGGCATCTATCCCGCCGTGAACCCCCTGCAGTCGACCTCGCGCGCGCTGCAGCCCGGGATCGTCTCGGAAGACCACTACCGGACGGCGACGCGCGTGCAGGAGGTGCTGCAGCGCTACGCCGACCTGCAGGACATCATCGCCATCCTCGGCATCGACGAGCTCTCCGACGAGGACAAGCTTGTCGTGCAGCGCGCCCGCAAGATCGAGCGCTTCCTCTCGCAGCCGTTCTTCACGGCCGCACAGTTCACCGGCACCGCGGGCGAGTTCGTGAAGCTCGAGGACACGATCCGCGGCTTCGGCGAGATCATCGCGGGCAAGCACGACGACCTGCCCGAGCAGGCCTTCTACATGGTCGGCCCGATCGAGGGCGCGGTCGAGCGCGGCCAGCAGCTCGCGGCCGCGTAGCCGTCGCGATGCCCGGGACCGGGAAGAAGTTCGAGCTCTCTCTCGTGACGCCCGACGGGGCGGTGTACGAGGGCGAGGTCGAGATGATCATCGTGCCGGGCCAGATCGGCGAGATCGGCGTCCTCGCCCGGCACGCGCCGCTGATCGCGACGCTGAAGGCCGGCTCGACGCGCGTGTTCAGCGGCGACGGCGCCGACGTGGTCGAGTACGCGACGGGACCGGGCTTCTTCCAGATGCTCGAGAACAGGGCGATCGCGCTCGTCGACGACGCCGTCGAGGCGTCGCAGATCGACGACGCCCGCGCCCGCGAGCAGCTCGAAGCGGCGCAGCAGGAGCTGGACGCGATCGAGCGCGGCGAGTCCGCGGCGGATCGCTGGCAGGTGGAGCAGCGGCT
>DATFSG010000258.1:0-15559 GCA_035262765.1 Gaiellaceae bacterium
TCCTTCGTCACGCTCGAGCCGACCTCGGGCGGCTCGAAGTGGACGAGCTCGCCGAGCGCATCGGCGGCGAACCACGTGATGCCGAGCACGGCCTCGTCTCCTTCCAGCCGAGCCCAGTCGTGCTCGGAGTGGTACTTCAGATCGTCGGGGTAGCTCTCGGCGGCTGCCACTCAATCCTCCCTCTTGTAGATCGGCTTCTTGACGACCCGCGCCCCGCGCGGACGGCCGCGGACGTCGATGGTCAACTCCGTGTCGGGCTTCGCCTCCGCAGCCGGGACGTACCCCAGCCCGATCCCGATCTCGAGCATCGGCGAATGCGAGCCGGACGTCACCTCGCCGCCGCCCTCGATCGGCATCCCCTGCCGGGGGATCGCCTTGTCCTCCATGACGAAGGCGACGAGCCGCCGTTCGGGACCGTCCGCCTTGACGCGGCGGAGGACCTCGACGCCTTCGAATTCCTTGTCGAGCGCGCACGCCCAGCCGAGGCCGGCGGAGATGACGTCCGTGTCCGGCCCGATGTCGTTGCCGTGCAGCGGATAGCAGACCTCGAGGCGTAGCGTGTCGCGCGCGCCGAGCCCGCACGGGACGGCGCCGCGCTCGAGCACGGCGTCCCAGAGACGGACGGCGTCCTCGCTCATGCACAGGAGCTCGCAGCCGTCCTCGCCCGTGTAACCGGTGCGGTTGACCATCACCTCGACGCCGTCGATCGAGGCCTCGGCGAAGGTGAACGCTGGAGCCTCCGGAAGCCCTAGGCGCTCGATCGATCTCGGCCCCTGGACGGCGAGCAGCGCGCAGTCGTCGGAGACGTCGCGCACGTCCGAGCCGCGGATCTCGCGCTCTTTCAGCCACTCATAGGCGTTCGCGCGGTTCGAGGCGTTCACGACCAGAAGGTAGGAGCACTCGCCGACCCGGTAGACGATCAAGTCGTCGATGATCCCGCCGGTCTCGTTGGTCAGCAGCGTGTATTGCGCCTGGCCGGGCTCGAGCTTGTCGAGGTCGTTCGAGAGCGTGCTTTGCAGCAGCTCGCGCGCATGCGGTCCCTCGACCTCGAGCTCGCCCATGTGCGAGACGTCGAAGACGCCGGCATCCGTCCGCACGGCCCGGTGCTCGGGGATCACGCCCTCGTACTGCACGGGCATCTCCCAGCCGGCGAACGGCACCATCCGCGCGCCGAGCTCGACGTGGCGATCGTACAGCGGCGTGTGCAACAGCGTCGCGGACATGGCCACGGCCGATCCTAGTGCGTGGTCGCTCCCTCCCGATTCAGTCGAAAAACGTCCCTAGAACGGAGCCGCCCCGGCTTATTCCTGAAAACAAGCCGAGGCGGCGGACCGGGTCGTGAGGTTGACTCGATAACGGGTCAACCCTGTTGAGGGCACCGCTGATGTGCCCGGTCTCGGCGGGAGCAAACCTGCCGCCGCGAAATTCTTCGGTACTAGGTCGGGGCGCTATTCGCCGCGCAGGAAGGACGGCACGTCGAGGCCGTTCTCGCCCTGCTCGGTACTGCTGCTGGACGGGACGGCGACCTGCGGCTCCGCGGTCGTCCGCCGGCGGCGGCGCCCGCCGCCGAAGCCGGTCGCGATCACGGTCACGCGCACCTCTTCGCCCATCGAGTCGTCGATCACGGCGCCGAAGATGACGTTCGCGTTCACGTCGGCCGCGCTCGTGACTACCTCGGCCGCCTCGTTGACCTCGAACAGCCCGATGTCGGGTCCGCCGGTGATGTTGAGCAGGATCCCGGTCGCGCCCTCGATCGACGACTCGAGCAGCGGCGAGGACACGGCCGAGCGGGCGGCTTCCGCCGCGCGGTTGTCTCCGCTCGCCACGCCGATCCCCATCAGGGCCGAGCCCGCCTCGCGCATGATCGTCCGCACATCGGCAAAGTCGAGGTTGACGAGGCCGGGGACGGTGATCAGGTCGGTGATGCCCTGGACTCCCTGCCGGAGCACGTCGTCGGCCATGCGGAACGCGTCGACGACCGACGTCTGCTTTTCGACCACTTGCAGCAGGCGGTCGTTCTCGATCACGATCAGCGTCTCGAGCTTGTCGCGCAGGCTCTCGATGCCCTGCTCCGCCTGCTGCGAGCGCTTCCGGCCTTCGAAGTTGAACGGCTTCGTGACGACGCCGACCGTGAGCGCGCCGAGCTCGCGGCCGAGCTCGGCGACTACGGGAGCGCCGCCCGTGCCCGTGCCGCCGCCCTCGCCGGCGGTGACGAAGATCATGTCCGCGCCCTTGAGCGCCTCCTTCAGCTCGTCGCGGCTCTCCTGCGCGGCCGCCAGACCGACCGCCGGATCCGCGCCGGCTCCGAGGCCGCGCGTCGCAGCCGAGCCGATGTGGATCTTCACATCGGCGTCGCAGACCATCAACGCCTGGGCATCCGTGTTCACCGCGATGAACTCGACGCCGGACAGACCGGCGTCCACCATCCGGTTGACGGCGTTGGTGCCGCCGCCGCCGACGCCGACGACCTTGATCACTGCGAGGTAGTTCCCGGCCGCGTCCTTTGTGCTCATGAGCTAGACCTGAACCTTCACTAGAGGATTGGGGCTGATCTCAGCAACAACGGCCGGAGGGTACGTGCGTCGAGCCTCGATGTCAACTGAGGCTCAGGCCTCTAACTATCAACCTCTACTAGAGCTTTGCGGCGTAAGGGAGAGCGGTGATCCGTACCCCGACACAGGCCGGCCGGGGATGCTCACGTCGAGGTAGGTCGAGCCGCTCGGCAGGATCGCGAGCACTCGCTCGGCGACGGCGACCTTCAGTTTGACGTCGCCCGGGTTGCCGAGCAGGAGCTCGACGCCCGAGCGCAGGTGGAACACGAGCGACCCGCCGGTGTACGAGATGGAGTCGACGCGGGCGCCGAACCGTCCCACAATGCCGGCTGCCTGTGCTGCCGTGGCGGCGCCGGCGGTTGTGACCTGCGCCCCTGTCTGCACCGGCGTGTGCGTCGAGATCCAGATCCGCGGCAGCTTCGAGACGGCGGTGGCCGGAAGACGCTCCATCACGCGCCCTCGCATGGACACGAGCCAACTGTTGGCGCCGCGACGGAGCACGGCGGCCGGCCGCTCGGCCACCACGAAGATCCGCAGGGTGTGCGGGAAGTCGCGGTCGTAGCTCGCGCTCACCACGGTCGGCAGCGCGTCCACCTTTTGCAACACCGCCGAGCCGTCGAGCCCGACGAGCGGCCGTCCGACCAGCGACGCCAGCGCTCCATCGACCTGACGTTTGACCTGGCGCGAGCCGCCGTGAACCTCGATCTGGTTGATCGCGAACATCGAGGTCTCACGAGCGATCAGGTATCCGCCGAGCGCGAAGGCGAGCACGCCGATACCGATCGCCAGCGACCGCCGCGTCGGCGCGAAGCGTGAGAGCCAGGCTCGCGGATGCAGCGACGGCGGCGTGGCCGCCTCCACGCGCGCGATGGACCGAGCGAGACGAGCCCTGGCAGGCATGTTGCGGTTTTCGGCGCCGGTCCGGACCTTCCTACAGCTCGGGCAGCTCCAGCTCGCCGAGGAATTCGACCTCGTGCTCGAGCCGGACGCCGAACTGCTCGTTCGCCCGACGTCGCGCCTCGGCCATGAGGGCGAGTGCGTCGGCCGTCGTGGCGGAGTCGGCGTTCTCGATGAAGTTCGCGTGCTTCGGCGAGATCTGGGCACCACCGACCCGGTGCCCCTTGAGGCCGCACGCCTCGAGCATCCGCCCCGCGCTCAGGTCGCGTTCGGGATTCTTGAAGACGCTGCCGAATGTACGCCGGTTCGTGGGCTGCGCTTCCTTGCGGCGCGCGTTGAGCTCGCGCACCTCGGCCTTGATCTCCTCCGGCGGCCGCGGGCGCAGCCGCAGCTCGGCCCGCAGCACGACGTACCCGTGCCGGAGCTCCGAGTGTCGGTAGCTCATCCCAAGCTCGGCGGGAGTCAGCCAACCGCTGCCGTCGACGGTCGCGACGAGCGCCCGCTCCAGCACTCCTGCGAAGTCGCCGCCGTAGGCGCCGCCGTTCATCCAGATCCCGCCGCCGATGGTGCCGGGGATGGCACAGGCGAACTCGAAGCCGCCGAGCCCGGCCGCACGAGCACGATGCAGCGCGACAGCATTCGCCGCGCCGCCGCCCACCTGCAGCACGTCCCCATCCACCTCGACCTTTGCGAGCTCTCCACCGAGCTTGAGGACGAGCGCGTCGACGCCGTCGTCCGCCGCAAGCAGGTTCGAACCGAGTCCGACGACCGCAACCGCGAGCGAGCGCTCCGCCGCCCAGCGCAGGAGCTCCCCCACTTCCGCTTCCGACTCGGGCCGCGCAAAGGCGCGCGCCAGGCCACCCGTGCCGAGCGTCGTGAAGCGGGAGAGCTCGACTCCGTCTTCGATCCTCATGCGAGCGCCTCGAGGATCAGCGCCGCGGCGCGATCGACGTCGCCGGCGCCGAGCGTCAAGACGGTGTCCCTCGGCCGCGCCCAGCCGGCCACGATGGTCGCGGCGTCCTCGAGCGACGGCGCCCAGCCGAGGCGCATGCCGGGCCGGACGCTCGCAAGCTCGTCGACGATCAGCCGTCCCGTTACGCCGGGCACGGGCTTTTCACGCGCCGGATAGATCTCCGTCACGCAGACGGCATCGGCGCCGGCGAGCGCTTCGGCGAAGCCATACGCGAGGTGCTGCGTCCGCGAGTAGAGGTGCGGCTGGAAGAGGGCTAGCAGCCTCCCGCCGTTGCGGACCGCGGCAAGGTCGGCCGCGAGCTCCGCGGGATGGTGCGCGTAGCTGTCGACAACAGACACGCCTCCAGCCTCACCCTTCGGCTCCAGCCGGCGGCCTGCGCCGCTGAACTCGACGATTGCTGTCGCGGCTTCTGCCCGCGGAACACCGGCGAGCTCGAGCGCCGCGAGCGCCGCGGCGGCGTTGCGCCGGTTGTGCTCGCCCGGCACGGCGAGGTCGAGCTCGACGGGATCGAGCTCCTCCGCGCGCACGACGTGCGACACGCCGCTCAGCCAGTCCTCGAAGAACGACTCGACCTCGGCCCGGGAAGCAAACGTCGTGTGGTGGTCGAGGTCGACGTTGAGCAGCACGGCGATCTCCGGCCGCAGCGCACCGACGGAGCGATCCGACTCGTCCCCTTCAACGACGAGCCATCCGGCACCCGCCCCAGCGTTGCCGCCGAGCTGCGGCACGTCGCCGCCGATGAGGAATGCCGGCTCGAGGCCGAGCCGGTCGAGACAGAAGGCGATCATTGCGCTGGTGGTCGTCTTCCCGTGCGCGCCTGCGACGACGATCGTCTGCCTCTGCGCAACGAGCTCGGCCAGGAGGTCGGCACGCGGATGCCCGTCGACACGCCCGGCGAAGGCCGTCGAGACGAAGACCTCCCAGCCGGACGGCGGCGACGGCGGCTCGGGCGAGATCTCGACGGCGATGCCCTCGAGATGACGCAGATACGGCGTCTCGACGCGATCCCACCCCGCGACCTCCGCCCCCCACGAATGCGCGAGCAGCGCGTAGCCGCTCATGCCGGCGCCGCCGATCCCGGCGAGCCAGATCCTCCTACCGGCGAAGGGCGAGGGAGACGAGCTCATCCGCGATGTCTTCCGCTGCGTCGGGCTTCGCGACCGCGCGCATCGCCGCGGCCATCGCCGCGAGCCGATCGCCGTCGCCGAGCAGCTCCTCCACCACCCGAGGCGAACGCGACGCCTCCGCCTCGGGCACGACCACTGCGCCGCCGGTATCCGCGAACCAGCGCGCATTCTTCTCCTGGTGCTGCCCGGTCGCGAAGGCTCCTGGTACGAGCACCGCCGGCAACCCAGCCGCCGCGAGCTCCCAGACCGAGCCGCCCGCCCGGGCGAGCACGATGTCCGCGGCGCCGTACGCGACGCCGATCTCGTCCATGAACGGCTGCAGGATGTAGTCGGGCCGCGAGACCCGCCCCTCCAGCTCGGGGTAGTCGCGCTCGCCGCAGAGGTGGATGACGGCAGGCCCTTCCGCGGCCCAGGCATCGAGCGCCAGGTCGTTCAAGAGGCGCGCGCCGAGGGAGCCGCCGAAGACGAGCACGACTTGCGCGTCCGCCGCCAATCCGAGCCGGCTGCGTGCCTCCTCTCGCTCCAGCGGCCTCGAGGACTCCGGAATCGGCCGGCCGACCGCGCGGTACTTGTCCCCGTCCCGCCCGACCGGGAACGCGAGGAAGACGCGGTCGGCGAGCGGCGCGGCGAGCCGGTTGGCGAGACCGAGATGCGCATCGGCCTCGGTGAGCGCGCACGGGATCCGCTCGAGCCGCGCCACCAGCACCATCGGTCCCGCGACGTAGCCACCGGCACCGAGCACTGCATCGGGCCTCCGGTTGCGGAGGATTCGACGGCACGCCGCCGGCGCGGCGAGGTCCCTCCCCGCTGCCCGCAGGAGCTCCGCGCTCGGACGCCGCGGTAGCCCGGAGACGGCGAAGGCGTCGAACTCGTAGCCTTGCTCAGGAACGAGCCGCGCCTCGACGCGATCCGGCGACCCGGCGAAGGTCACCAGCCCGCCCCGCCGCCGCAGCGCTTCGGCGACGGCCAGTGCCGGCGCGACGTGTCCCACCGTCCCGCCGGCCGCGATCAGGAACCGCAGCTGCCGCTCGTCCGCCATCACGGGCGATGTTAAGGAGGACGCCGACCCCGACGAGCATCACCACGAGGCTCGAGCCTCCGTAGGAGACGAAGGGCAGCGGAATCCCGGTCAGCGGCGCGACGCCGATCGCGGCCGCCATGTTGATCGCTGCCTGCCCGCAGACGAGTGCCGTGATCCCCGCCGCGAGCCGCTTGGCGAACGGATCGCGGCACGCGATTGCGAGCCGGATCCCTGCGTAGCCGAACGCGGTGAAGGCCATGAGCACGAGCGTGACGCCGATAAGGCCGAGCTGCTCGCCGATGACCGCGAACATCATGTCGGTGTGCGCCTCGGGCAGGTAGTAGAGCGACGCCAGCCCCGAGCCGATGCCGCGGCCGAAGATCCCGCCCGACCCGAAGCTGATCAGCGCCTGCACGTTCTGGAGGCCGGCCCCGGTCGGGTCCTTCCACGGATCGAGGAAGGTGAGCAGGCGGTCGCGGCGGTAGGGCGACGACCACGCGGCCACCGCGGCCAGGGCGAACACGATCCCGTAGGCGGTGGCGAGCAGACGCATGCGCGTTCCCGAGACGAGCAGGATCGCGCCGACGACGAGGAGCAGCGTGAGCGCCGTCCCGAGGTCCGGCTCGACCAGCACGAGCGCGGCGAAGACGAGGACGAGCAGCCCGAGCGGCCGGGCGAGCTCCTGCAGCGTGCGAGGCGCCGGCCGTCGGGAGAGGTATGCGGCCGTCCAGACGACGACCGCGAGCTTCGCCAGCTCAGACGGCTGGAAGACAAGCGGGCCGACGTCGATCCAGCGTCGCGCTCCGTTGATGCGCGCGCCCACCGCGAGCACGCCGAGACAGAGGATCAGCGCCGTAACCACGAGGGTCGGCGCGAGCTGGCGGATTCGTTCCAGCGGGAGACGCGAGACGACGACGAGCAGCGACACCCCGATCAGCGCGTAGATCGCCTGCTTCTCGACGAAGCCGAGCGGGTTGGCATTCCCGAGGGCAGCGGAGCCCGAGGTGGCGCTGTACACCATGACGAGCCCGAAAAGGACGAGGGCCGCGGTGACGAGGACGAGGAGGTTCCACTCGAACTGGTGCCGCTTCTGCTTCACGACAGCTCCTCGACGAGCCGCCGGAACGTCTCGCCGCGCTCCTCGAAGTTGGCGAACTGGTCGTAGCTGGCGGTGGCGGGCGAGAGCAAGACGACGTCGCCCGGTTCGGCGTCGACCGCGGCGTGCGCGACTGCCGTGACGATGTCGCCGGCGCGAAGGTACGCGCGACCGGCGGCGTCGAGCGCGGCGGCCAGCTCGTCACTCGCGGCGCCGACGAGATAGATCGACCGAACGTTCGCTGGCAGGTCACGCGCAAAGGGGCCGAAGTCCTCGCCCTTGAGCGAGCCACCGAGGATGAGGCGGAGCGGCGCGTCGTAGGCGGCGACACCGCGGCGGGCGGCAGCCGTGTTGGTCGCCTTCGAGTCGTTGACCCAGCGAACGCCGTCGAGCTCGCGCACCAGCTCCAGCCGGTGCGGGACGCCGGGGAACGTCGCAAGCGCCTCCGCGATTGCGTCGTCGGGCACGCCGGCGGCTCGGGCCGCGGCGGTCGCGGCCGCGGCGTTCTCCCGGTTGTGGCGTCCGGGGATCAGCGGCTCCGCGGGCAGCGGATCGTCGGCGGAGAACTCGATCCCCTCGATCCCGAAGCCGCGCGGGACGACCTTCGCGCGCGCCCGCTCGAAGATGCGGAGCTTGGCGTCGCGGTACGCCTCGAACGTGCCGTGGCGGTCGAGGTGATCGGGCTCGAGGTTGAGCAGCACGGCGACGTCGCAGGCGAGCGTGTGGACGTCCTCGAGCTGGAAGCTCGAGAGCTCGCACACGATCCATGAGCTTTCGGCCGCCGTGAGGGCGGCGTCGGTGAGCGCCCGGCCGACGTTCCCCGCGACCTCGACGGGGCGTCCCGCGGCGCGCAGGATCGCGCCGAGCAGCTCGGTGGTCGTCGTCTTCCCGTTCGTGCCGGTGACGCCGATGAGGCGCGAGCCGGCGGGCAGCAGCCGGTAGCCGAGCTCGACCTCACTCCAGACGGGAATGCCGCGCGAGCGCGCGCCGGCGACGAGCGGCGACTCTGCCGGTACGCCCGGGCTCTTGACCACGAGTTCCATCCCTTCGAGCAACGCCTCCTCCTCCTCCGTTCCGAGTCGGACTTCGACGCCGAGATCGCCGAGCCTGCCGGCGTCGACGTCGGGAGAGCGGTCGGCCGCGACCACGTGAACACCGCGCTCGGCAAGTCCAGTCGCAGCAGCGATGCCGGATCGGGCGAGCCCGACAACGAGCGCCCGTGCCGGCAGCCAGGTCTCTTCGGCCGAGGGCCATTCGGGACGTGCCCCGCTCACGGCAAACGCTCTCCCCCAATGGGGGGCGCGGGTCCCCTGAGGTCAGCGTAGGCGAGCGATCGCAACCACACGGTGCCGACTTTGTCGAGCATGGGATACGAGTTCGCCGTCCGACTCCCGCGTCCTCAGGCGAGCCGGCCGCTCACGACGGCCTCGGCGCCCACGAGCTCGGTCTGCACCCCTTCGAACCCGACCGTCGCGAGCGCGTGCGCGAGCTCCTGCCCCGCTGCCTCGACCGGTTCGGCGAATGACACCCGCCCGCCCGCCGACAGCACGCGCGCTAGCTCCTCCGCCGCCGCCACGAGCGCTCCGTCGTCCGTCGCGATCCGCCCGACGGCCGCCGCTACGGCCCCATCCGGCAGCGGCAGCACGGGCGCCTCGCCCACGAGGTACGCCACCCCGCTCGCCCCGGCGGCGTGCGCCTCTCCGAGCAGCTCCTCGAGCTCGTCGACCTGCGACCGCACGACGTAGACCCAGCCGTCGCCGACCCGCTCGTGCGCTCCGAGCGCGAGCGCCCCGCTCCCGAGCACGAGCACGTCCTGTTCCGGCTCCAGGTGAGCGGCGTCGAGCAGCGCCTGCTCTATCCCGGCGCCGCTCACAGGTGCGTAAACCTCGGCAGGCCGAAGTAGTAGCGGTAGAAGAGGGCGAAGCCAACCGCGCACAACAGCGCGGCGATGATCCAGAAGCGGATCGTGATCTTCGTCTCGGACCACGCCTTCATCTCGAAGTGGTGGTGGATCGGGGCCATCAGGAAGACGCGTCGCCCGAACAGCTTGAACGAGAAGACCTGGATCATCACCGACAGCGCCTCGATCACGAAGATGCCGCCGATGAAGAGGAGGAGCACCTCGACCTTCATCATGATCGCGAAGGCCGCCAGCGCCCCGCCGAAGGCCATCGAGCCGGTGTCGCCCATGATCACCTCGGCCGGGAAGGCGTTGAACCAGAGGAAGCCGACCGCCGCCCCGATCAGCGCCGCTCCGACGATCGCGAGGTCGAGCGTGGTCAGGTTGCGGTGACCGGGCGGGCCGGAGCGCACGTACGAGACGACGTTCATCGCCATGAAGGTGAAGAGGGCGATGATCCCCGTCCCCGCGAGCAGCCCGTCGACGCCGTCGGCGAGGTTCGTGCCGTTGGCAGCGCCGGCGATCACGAAGAACAGGAAGACGTACCAGCCGTACGACAGCGGCACCCAGACGTCGATCACTGGGAGGTAGACGTCGGTGCTCAGGTGGAGGTGTCGCGCGACGATCGCGACCACGACCGTGACGCCGGCGAGCAGCAGGAGCTTCCAGCGGCCTGGCAGGCCGAGCGAGCGCTTGTGGGTCAGCTTGATGAAGTCGTCGAGGAAGCCGATGGCGCCGCACGCGAGCGCTGTGAAGAGCACGGTCAGGGACTGGAGGCGGAAGTGGCTGACCGGCAGGAAGCCGATGGTGGCCGCAAAGAGGATCAGCAGCCCGCCCATGGTCGGCACACCCTGCTTCGCGAAGTGGTGCTTCGGGCCCTCTTCCCGGATTTGCTGACCGAACTCGTTGCGACGGAGGAACTCGATGAACTTCGGTCCGAGCAGGAGCGAGAGAGCGAGCGCGACGGCGGCGGCGATGAGAACGCGGATCACGGCCGCGGCTCCAGCAGCGCGTCGGCAACAACCTCGAGCCCGACCGAGCGCGAGCCCTTGACGAGGATCGCGTCACCGGGCCGTACCTCCTCGAGCGCGATCTTGCGCGCCTCGGCCGCCGAGGCCGCCCACACGTCCGGGCCGTAGTGCTTCGCGAGCGCGCCGATTCCGAGCACGAGGTCGATCCGGGCGGCCTCGAGCGCGACCTCGTCGTGGTAGCGGGGAGCGTCGGCCCCGAGCTCGGCCATCTCGCCGAGGATCGCCACCGTACGGCGGCCGTCGGCGCGCTCGAGCAGGTGAGCGAGCGCGGCGCGCATCGCAACCGGATTCGCGTTCCAGGAGTCGTTGATCAGCAGCCCGCCGCCCGGCAGCTCCGTCTCCTGGGAGCGCCAGCGCGAGAACTCGACCTCCACCGGCTCGGCCGGCGGCTCGACGCCCAGAGCCTCGGCCGCGGTCAGCGCCGCCGCCGCGTTCGTCGCCTGGTGACGCGCGGCGAAGCCGAACACGACCTCGCCGCCGTGCCAGCCGAGGTGCGTGCGGCCGTCGCGGACTTCGGACTCGGGCTCGCCGAAGCGGTGCACGTCGAGCCCATCGGGCACGAAGGGGTCGAGCACCGGCGCATCCTCCGGCAGGACAGCCACCGCGCCGGCCGGTAGCTCGTCGAGCAGCTCGGCCTTGGCGCGCGCGATGTTCTCCAGGCTCCCCAGTTGCTCGAGGTGCACCGGCGCGATCGCCGTGATCACGCCGAGATCGGGACGCGCGATCCTGGCCAGGTCGCGGATCTGACCAGAGCCGCGCATCGCCATCTCGGTGACGACAACCTCCGTATCGGGCTCGATCCGGCAGAGCGTGAGCGGCAGGCCGACCTCGTTGTTGAAGCCGTCCGGCGCGGCCACGGTGCGGAGGTGAGTGCGGAGGAGCGCCGCAAGGATGTCCTTCGTCGACGTCTTGCCCACCGAGCCGGTGATCCCCACGACGCGAGCATCGCTACGGGCGCGGACGGCACTGCCGAGCGCAGCGAGCGCTGTATGCGCGTCGTCGGGGACGAGCGTCGCCGCCGCACCGCGCGCGCGGGCGTCGTCGAGGAACACCTCGCCGCCGGCGACCGCGACGAACAGGTCGCCGGGCCGGATCCGGCGCGAGTCGACGTCGACGCCGGTGACGACCTCCGCGTCGCCCTCGACCCGGCCGAGCGGGCGGACTTCGGAGAGTGGCAGCGGAATCACAGGGCGCGCAGGGCTTCGCGGGCGGCTTCGCGATCGTCGAACGGAACTGTTCGCTCCGCGAACTCCTGCCCCTGCTCGGCTCCTTTGCCCGCGATGAGGACGACGTCGCCTTCGCGCGCCAGCGCGACTGCGTGAGCGATCGCGGTTCTACGGTCCGGCTCGACCTCGACACCGTTCCGCGCCCCTGCCACTACCTCGACGATGATCGCCTCCGGATCCTCGCTCCGCGGGTTATCGGAGGTGACGATCGCAACGTCGGCGAGCTCCGACGCGATCCGCCCCATCAAAGGACGCTTGCCGCGGTCGCGGTCACCGGCCGCGCCGACTACCACGATCACGCGGCCATCCGCGAGCTCACGGGCAGCGCGCAAGACGCTCTCGAGCGCACCGGGCTTGTGCGCGTAATCGACGATCACGTGGAACGGCTGTCCCTCGTCGACGGATTCGAAGCGGCCCGGCACGCCCCGGACGGACTCCAGACCACGCCGGATCGCGTCGTCCTCGATCCCGAGCGCCCGTGCCGCGTACAGAGCCCCGAGTGCGTTCTCGACGTTGAAGCGGCCTCGCAGCCGCAGCTCGACGCCGTCGAGCGCGCTCGAATCGGCCGCCGAGAAGGTGATCGCCTCCGGCAGCTCCGCCGCCAGGCGGCGCCCGTAGTCATCGCCGACGTTGACGACCGCAGACGGCCGAGGTTCGGTGAGGAACAACCGCCGCTTCGCCTCGAAGTACGAGTCCATGTCGCCGTGGAAGTCCAGGTGGTCCTGGCTGAGGTTCGTGAACACCAGCGCGGCGAAACGGACCCGTTCGAGCCGGTGGAGCACGGAGGCGTGCGACGAGGCCTCCATCGCACAGGAGCGGTCGCCGGCGTCGAGCATCTCGCGGAACACGCGCTGGAGGTCGATCGCCTCGGGCGTCGTGCGCACGACACCGCGCCGCTCGCCGCCCACCCGCGCCTCGACGGTGCCGAGCAGTCCTGGCCGCCGGCCCGCTGCCGCCAGGATCGCGAAGAGCAGGAAGCTCGTCGTGGTCTTGCCGCTCGTCCCGGTGACGCCGACCACCTCGAGCTCGCTGGTCGGCTCGCCGAAGAAAGCGTCCGCCGCAGGAGCCATCGCGGCGCGTGCGTCGCGGACGACGACCTGCGGCACCGATAGGTCGAGCGCGCGCTCGACGACGAGCGCAACCGCGCCGCGCTCCACTGCCTCCGCAGCGAAGTCGTGCCCGTCGGCCCGCGCCCCCGGCACGGCGAAGAAGAGCGCGCCCGGCTCTACCGCACGCGCGTCGTAGGCGAGATCGCGCACCTCGACGGAAAGGCCCCCGAGCACCTCCACCGGCTCGAGCGCTGCGACGAGGCGCTCCAGGTCCATCTCGGCCGCGAGTGTATCCGCCTACTTGATCCTGAGATCGGGCGGCACTTCGAGGTACTGGAGATCGAAGGACGCGATCTGCTCGAACGCCGGGGCCGCGACGAGACCGCCGTAGATCTGGCCGTGCGGCTCGTCGATCGTCACGAGCACCAGGAGGCGCGGCCGCGAGGCCGGAACCATCCCGACGAAGGTCGCGACGTACGCGCCGGGGATGTAGCCGTTCGGCCCCGGCTTCTGCGCCGTGCCCGTTTTGCCGGCGACCTGGTAGCCGGGAATGGCGGCGAGCTCGGCCGTCCCCTGATCCGAGACGACGCCTTTCAGCATCGTGCGCAGCCGGGCGTCGACGCCGGGCGCGAGGATCCGCCGCCGCTTCGGCTTCGGGGTCGAAGCGCCGACGACGTGGTCGACGAGGTGAGGTTGGATCCACTCGCCGCCGTTCGCAATGGCCGCGTAGACCGACGCGAGCTGGATGGCCGTGACGGAGACGCCCTGCCCGATCGGGACGGTGCCGATCGTCGAGCCCGACCAGTACGAGGGCAGCAGGCCGGGGCTCTCGCCGGGGAAGTCGATCCCGGTGCGGTGGCCGAACCCGAAGCGCGCCATCCACTTCTTCAGGCCGCTCTCGCCGAGGTAGCGCTCCGCGATCTCGTCTGTCCCGATGTTCGACGAGCGCTGCAGGATCTGCTTGACCTTCAGCGTCTCGGTGCCGTGGGGCTCCGCGTCGTGGATCACGCGGTCCGCGACCTGGAGGGAGCCTGGCACCCGGATCGCCGTGTTCGGCGTGATGTCGTGCTGCGAGAGCGCGCCTCCGATCGTGACGACCTTGAACACCGAGCCGGGCTCGAAAACGTCGTTCACCGCATGGTCGACGCTCAGGTCGTGCGCGCTCGCCGCGGGATAGTCGTTCGCGTTGTAGCCCGGCTCCTGCGCCATGCCGAGAATCGCGCCCGTGTGCGGATCGAGGACGATCGCGGTCGCGTCCTTCGCGTGCCACTCCTGCACCGCGTTCTCGAGCACCTGCTCTGCGTTTGCCTGGATGTGGCTGTCGAGCGTGAGGAAGACGTCGCGGCCGTCGCGCGCGGGGCGCTGCTGGATCGTGTTCACGGGCTGGCCGAGTGCGTCGCGCACGACCGTCGCGCTGCCCGGTTTTCCCTGCAGCACGGGGTTCAGCTGGTGCTCGAGCCCCGAGAGGCCGGTGTTGTCGATGCCCGCGTAGCCCAGCACAGGCGCAGCGACGGTGCCCTGCGGGTAGACGCGCTTCTGGTCCGGCGCGTAGGTGAAGCCGACGAGGTGGCGCTTCTCGAGCGAGGCCGCGAGCTTCGGATCCGCCTTCCGCGCGACGTAGACGAAGCCGCGGCTGCGATCGGAGAGTTGCCGGTAGACGGTGCGGTACCTGAGCCCGAGCACCCTCGCCGCGATCCGCGCCTCACGTCGCGGCGCGGCGATCTGCATCGGGTCGGCGTCGACGTCCGTCGCCTGCTCGCCGATCGCGAGCGGGTTGCCGAGCCGGTCGTAGATCGTCCCTCGCCCGGCCGGCAGCACGATCGGCTGCTTCGACTGCGTCTGCGCCATCGAGGCGAGGGACGACGCGCGCACGGTCTGGAGCCACGCCGCCCGCGCGAAGAGGCCCGCGAACGTGAGGAAGATCAGGAAGAGAAGAAGGCGTAGCCGGGAGTTGACGATGCGCGTCTTCAATGCCCGTGTGGCGTGAGGTCGGCGTAGGACATGCTGCCCGCGGACGCCTGGATCAGGTGGAGCCGCCGCGCCGCCGCCTCGATCCGCGGCACAGAGTTGGCCGCCGACAGCGCGGACTCAAGAGCCTGGTTGCGAGACGCGATCTGCGCGCGCTCGTCCTGGAGCTTCGAGACGGCGACATGGGCGCGCAGCACGGCGACGTTCACCGCGACGACGCCGAACAGGAGGATGGCGAAAAGGGTCATCCAGACGATGTGGCCGCGGACGCGGCGTTGCGTGGGCTTGCGCCGCGAGCGTACGGACGCCGCCGGACGCTTAACCGGAGCCTGGCGCCGCCGCGGAGTCGTTACGGGCTCGGCGAGCTCCGCGTGCGCGAACCAGTCGACGGCAGCCATCAGGCCTCCTCCGCCCCGGTCTTGACCGCGGCGCGTAGCCGGGCCGACGACGAGCGCGGGTTCGCCGCGAGCTCCGCCGGGCCGGGCCGGATCGGTCGACGCTGCAACGCCCGGAGCTCGGGCTCGTGGCCGCAGACGCAGACGGGGAAGTCGGGCGGGCAGGTGCAACCGCGCTCGCGGTCGCGGAGGAACCGCTTCACGATCCGGTCCTCGAGCGAGTGGAAGGAGATGACGGCGAGGCGGCCGCCCGGCCGCAGCATCTCGAGCGCGGCCGGGAGCGCAGCGGCGAGCGAGTCGAGCTCGTCGTTGACTGCGATCCGC
>DATFSG010000259.1:0-2980 GCA_035262765.1 Gaiellaceae bacterium
GAGCACGACTTTCGCGCAGCAGACCATCGCCGGGATTGTGAGCGGCTCGGTCTACGGCAGCCTCGCCCTGGCGCTCGTCCTCGTCTACCGCGCGACCCACGTCATCAACTTCGCGCAGGGCGAGCTCGCGATGTTCACGACCTACATCGCCTACGAGCTGGGCCTCAAGGGTCTCTCGTACTGGGCTGCGTTCGCCGCGACTCTCGCCATCGCGTTCGTGCTCGGCACAACGCTTCAGGTCACGCTGATCCGGCCGGTACAGCACCGGTCGGTGATCGCGGTGGTCATCGTCACGGTCGGGCTGTTCATCCTCATCGACGGGATCGTGGACTGGATCTGGGGCGCTGATCCCAAGTCCATGAACGCTCCCTTCGGCTTCGGTTCGTTCGACGTCGGCGGGGTCGCGATCTCGTACACCCAGGTCGGGACGGTCATCGTCGTCTTCGCTTCGGCCACGCTCGTCTGGGCGCTGTTCCGCTTCACGAAGCTCGGCCTCGGGATGCGGGCTGCAGCGCTGCGGCCTGCGGCCGCTTCTCTGGTCGGCGTACGCGTCGACGCCATGCTGGCGATCGGCTGGGGACTCGCCGCCGTGCTCGGCGCGATCGCCGGCTTGATGGCCGAGCCATCGCAGGTCTTCCTCCAGCCGACCTACATGCAGCCGATCCTCGTCTACGCCTTCGCCGCCGCCGTCCTCGGAGGCCTCGAGAGCCCCGGTGGAGCACTGGTCGGGGGCCTGCTGATCGGGATCTCGACGAGCCTCGTCATCCAGTACGTGAACCCGAAGTACATCGACTCCAACCTGCTGCTTCCCTTCACCTTCGTCGTCATCCTCCTGGTCCTCCTCGTCAAGCCCACGGGACTGTTCGGGCGTCGGGAGGTGCGGCGGGTATGAAGAGGCAGATTCCCGCCCTCGGCTCGTTGCTCGTCGTGTCGGCTGTGCTCGTGGCGCTGCCGTTCATCCTGAGCGACTACCACCTCTACCTCGCCGCGCAGGTCGGGATCTTCTTCATCGCGGTGCTCGGCCTCAACATCCTCACGGGCTACACGGGACAGATCTCGATCGGGCATGGCGCGTTCATGGCCATCGGCGGCTACACGACGGCAGTGATGTCGAGGGACCACGGGACGAACTTCGTCGTGACGATGCTGATGGCGTTTGCGATCTGCTTCGCCGTCGGCCTGCTCGTCGGCTTGCCGGCGCTACGGCTCTCCGGCGTCTATCTCGCCCTCGTCACCTTCGCCCTCGCGATCTCCGTCCCGTACATCCCGCTCAAGTACGACATCTTCCTCGGGGGCAGCGGTGGCGTCCACACACGCACCTTCCCCAGCGACCTCTGGGTCTACGCCGCCGCCTGGGCGTGCTCGGCCATCCTCTTCGTGCTCGCGTGGCTGATCCTGCGCGGCCGAGTCGGTCGTGCCTTCCGCGCGGTGCGCGACAGCGAGATCGCAGCCGTGGCGTCGGGAGTCGAGCTGCCCGTGTACAAGACGCTCGCCTTCGGGATCTCGGCCGCCTACGCCGGGGTCGCCGGCTCGCTGTTCGTGCTCGCGCTGAACGGCTTCGCGCAGTCCGACGAATTCGGCGTCTTCCTCTCGCTGCAGATCCTCGTCGGCGCGGCCGTGGCCGGGCTCGGCTCGCTCTGGGGCGTCCTCGTCGGCGCGGCCTTCGTGGGACTCCTGCCCCAGGCCTCGGCCAGCGTGCCGGTGATCGGCGCGCAGCACGGCCAGGATGTCGTCTTCGGAGCCGCGGTCATTCTCGTCATGCTTCTACTCCCCGACGGATTCGCCGGACTGCTTGCAAGAATCCGCCGTCTCTCCCGCGCTTGAACCGCGGTTCAATCTCCATCAAACTGCTCGGGAACTCGTCTCAATGGTGGCAATCAAAATCGGAGGGGCCATCCATGCCTGTCAACCGTAGGAAGCTCGCGGCACTGCTCGTCGGGCTTCTCGCAACAGCCGCGGCGGCGGGCACTGCTGCCGCTTCGCACGAAAGCACGCCAGGAGTCTCGAAGAAGCAGATCACGATCGGCGGCACGTTCCCGTACACGGGGCCGGCGGCGCCGTACGCCACGATCCCGAAAGCCGAGCTGGCGTTCTACGCCTACGTCAACGCGAAGTACCACGGTGTCTTCGGTCGGAAGATCAAGGACATCACGATGGACGACGGCTACAACCCGGCCCAGACCGTGCCGGACGTGAAGAAGCTCGTCGAGCAGGATCACGTCTTCGCGATCGTCGGGAGCCTCGGCACCGCACCTGCGCTGTCGACCTGGGGGTATCTGAACAAGCGCCACGTCCCGCAGGTGCTGCTCGCCACCGGCGACGCATACTGGGGCAACTGCGTGCACCACGTCTGCCAGGGCAGCACGAAGCCGTGGACGATGGGCTGGCAGCCGGACTACCCGGGCGAGGCGAAGCTCTACGCGAAGTACATCCTCGCCCACCAGAAGAACGCGAAGATCGGCGTCCTCTACCAGAACGACGCGTTCGGCAAGAACTACCTCGCCGGGCTCAAGAGCGGCCTCGGCGGCCACGCGAGCGACATCGTCGACACGCAGTCGTACAACGTCACCGACTCGGGGCCCGTGGTCGGCAGCCACGTCATCCACATCGCGTCGAGCGGGGCCAACGTGTTCGTGATCTTCGCGACGCCGACTGCCGCGATCACGGCGCTGGCCTACGAAGCTGGGATACCGGGCTGGAATCCGCTGACGATCAACAGCAACGTCTCCGCGAATCGCATCTTCATGCTGGCCGCGGGGCAGCACAACGCGAACCTCAACGGGGTGATCTCGACCACCTACGTCTCGAGCCAGACCGCGCAGCCCAACCTGCCGGGGATGAAGCTCGCGAAGAAGATCATCCACAACTACGCACCGGATCTCGACCAGGAGTTCGCCGCGGGCGACAACAACCTCGTCTACGGGCTCGGCGTCGGGTGGACGACCTGGGACGCGCTCAAGCACTCGGGCAAGAACCCGAC
>DATFSG010000260.1:0-7008 GCA_035262765.1 Gaiellaceae bacterium
GTGATCGCGCCCATCGAGACGTCGACGACGATCGGGTCGCCGCCGCTGCTCGGGATCCCGACTGCGAGCGGGTTCGTCCCGGCGAGTTTCGGGCCGCCGTCCGGATGACCCAGACGACGCGGCGAGTTGGCCGTCAGCACCCCGACGAGGCCGCCGTCGGCGAGCCGACGGACGTAGTGACCGAGCATCCCCGTCGGGAACGTCTTGTCGCAGACGACGACACGCGCGTGCGCCGGGGGCGAGGCGAGCTGCGCGCGCACGACTCGCCCGAGCACGAGGTAGCCGATCGCGCCGCGGCCGTGCCAGCGCTGGAAGCCA
This sequence comes from Gaiellaceae bacterium, assembly GCA_035262765.1. GTDB lineage: Bacteria > Actinomycetota > Thermoleophilia > Gaiellales > Gaiellaceae > Palsa-739. The sequence goes on from DATFSG010000260.1 coordinate 319, forward strand.
TCCGTCTCCTCGAGCAGCGCAGGCTCCGCGGCCGCGTCGTAGCCGTCGAGCTCCTCGAGCCATGGGATGCGGGCGTGACCGTGCCCCTGCTTGCCCCGGCGCTCGGCTCCGTCGAAATGCGCCCAGAGCTCCTGCGCGTCGTCCTCACCGAAGCCGAGCGCGCGCAGCCGGCTCAGTCCCTCGTCAGCGTCCACGGAACCTCGTGGCGACAATGGCCGCGGCCCCCGCTGCACCGGCCGCGAGGACGACAGGCGGGATGCGCCGACGCGCGTGCGGGTATGCGCGCCCGCTGAACTCGAGCACGGGCCACCCCCGCTCCCTCGCCACCCGCCGCAGCTCGCGATCGGGATTGACGGCAACCGGATGCCCAACGGCCTCGAGGAACGGGAGGTCGGTATGGCTGTCGGAGTAGGCGGTGCACGCCGAGAGGTCGAGATCCAGGTTCTCGGCAAGCTCCCGGACGCACTCGGCCTTGGCCTCGGCGTGCAACGCGCGGAGGGCGTGACCCGTGTAGCGGCCGTCCCTGACTTCGCAGATCGTCCCAAGAGCGCCGTCGAAGCCGAGATCGTCGGCGATCGCCTCCACGATCTCCTGCAGGGTGGCCGAGACGATGTACACGCGCTCGCCCTGTTCGCGGTGGCGCTCGACGAGGCTCAGCGGCTCGGCGTAAACGAGTGGACGCAGCACCGGCTCCATCGCCTCGGCGACGAGCTCGCGCAGTTCCTCGGGGCGGTAGCCGGCGAGGATCCGCAGCCCGTCCTCCGCGCCCCGCCGCACCGCCTCGTGGCTCGCGCCTCGCGCGACGAAGAGAAGCTGCCACGCCGCGGCCTGTAGAAGCAGGCGACGCGAGATCAGGCCGCGCTCGCGGAAGGAGCCGGCGAGCGCGAGTGCGGACGACCGGCGCAGCAGCGTCCGGTCGAGATCGAAGAAGGCGGCGGCGGACACCCGCCTCAGGGTCTGGCGGCCTCGTCGGCCATGGCTGCCTCGCGCTTCGGATAGTCCTGCATCCGAACGATCTTCCCGCCGCGAACCTCGACAACCTGGAACAGCGTCGGGAAGAAGCCCCTGGCCCCGAGCCGGTCGAGCCGCTTGCCGCGGAGCTTGATCACAACCCGGTCCCCGAGATCGAGCGGATCGGCGGGCCGCAGTCTGTTCGCACTCCCCGAGCGCCACAGCAGCGTCTTCACGATCGTCTCTCCGTCGCGGCAGGGGTTCCACGCGCCCTCTTTCACCGGATACCACGTCGCGTCGTCCGCGATCAGTTCCTTCAGCGGCTTCCGATTCCCGCTGCGAGCGTGGCGGTAGGCCAGCTGGACGACCTCGAGCGTCGTGCTCATCCGACCAGCGGGAGGGACTTGACGATCCCCGGCCCCGCCTCGCGGCGCAGGTCATCGATCTCCTGCGCGATGGCCACGATCGCCTGCGCCGACTCCGCGTCCGGCTGCGCCGAGACGACGGGCGCGCCCGCGTCGCCCTGCTCTCGCAGCGCCGGATCGAGCGGCACTGTGCCGAGCAGCGGCACGCCGAGCTCACCGGCGAGCTCTTCGCCGCCTCCGCTGCCGAAGACGTCGCCGGACATGTTCTCGATGACGCCGAGGAGTCGCATGTTCGTCTTCTGCGCCATTCCGGCGGCGCGAGCCGCAACGTCCTGCGCGAGCTTCTGCGGCGTCGTCACGACGACAACCTCGGCCCGCGGCAGGAGCTGACCGAGCGAGATCGAGACGTCGCCCGTGCCCGGCGGCATGTCCACGACGAGCGTGTCGATCTCACCCCAGTGGACGTCGGTCAGGAACTGCTCGAGCGCGCGGTGGAGCATCGGCCCGCGCCACATCACGGGCTCGTTGCTGGTCTCGAGGAAGAAGCCGATCGACATCAGCTTCAGGTCGTCCTTCACCGGCGGCACGATCAGGTCGTCCACCGCGACCGGCCGCTGGCGGATGCCGAGAATGTGCGGGATCGAGTGGCCGTAGATGTCGGCGTCGAGCACTCCGACGCTCTGGCCCGACTGCGAGAGCGCGACCGCGAGGTTGGCGGAGAGCGACGACTTCCCCACGCCGCCCTTGCCACTCGCGATCGCCAGCACGCGGCAGTCGTGCGGCAGCCGGATCACGCCCTCGCGCGCGGGCGCGCCACCGCGCAGCTTCTGCGTCAGCGCCTGCCGTTCCTCGGGCGTCATCACGTCGAAGGAGAGCTCGACTCCCCTCACGCCGGCGATGCCGGCGAGCGCCTGCTCGACCTGGTGCTCGAACGAATCGCGGAGCGGGCAGCCGGCGACGGTGAGGACGATCGTGAGCGCAACGACGCCGTCGTGGAACTCGAGGTCGCGCACCATGTCGAGTTCGGTTACCGGCCGCTTGAGCTCCGGGTCGATCACCTGCTCGAGCGCCTTCAGGACCTCTTCGCGATCGATCTCCACGGGGCGAGCGTAGCGCCTAGGTGCCCGGCTCAGGTGCCTCGAACCGGCGGCGCCAGGCACGCCGAACGGAGCGCTAGCAGGAGGGCGAGGCCGGACGGCGAAGCGCTCGCCGGATGAGCTCGGAATTCGGCAGCTGGCCACTCCCCGAGGAGCGCCGCTCGTTCGCGACGGCAACGCGAAGTCGCCGCGCCCGCAAGCCCGCGCGCTCGCTGTGGCTGCTCGCAGGCCTCGCGTTCCTGTGCGGAGGTCTCGTCAGCGCCGCCGCGTTCTCGATCGGCTGGCGTCACCAGGCGCAGCGCGACACCGCTGCCCAGGCCGCACTGGTCGCGGCGAACGCTCACATGCAGCGGCTCGAGCAGAGGGCCGCCGCGTTGCGAACCTCGCTGGGCCGAGCGCGCGGCGCAGCGGCCCGCAACCACGCCTCGGCTGCCGCAGCCGCGGCGTCTGAGCAGGCTCTCGCGCGGGCTGCGGCATCCGTCGCCGAAGAAGCCGCCGTCGCAGGTGGGGACGGCGCCGCGGCCTCCTCCGGCACCGGCACGCTAGGCACCGCCGCCGCGCGGATCGCCAGCGACCTGAAGACGCTCAACACCTATCTCGCGACGACGCCGACGGGACAGCTCGATCCCGGCTACATCGCGAACCAGACCGCCTATCTCGCACGGCAGCTTTCCCGGTTGCAGGGCGACGCCGGCATGCTCGGAACCTCGGTCAACTCCCTGCGGATAACCCTGCGCAAGCTCAGCCGTGACGCAAATGGGTTAAAGAGCCGCTGACGCCCGTCCACCGCTGTCCTTTTCCGGCACTCTGTTGGAGGAATGCCCGGACTGGCCGTGCGCTTGACGAAGGTTCTGCTCCTCGCGGGGCTGGCACTGGCCGTCACGGCCACGAGCGGTAGCGCCGCGAGCGCGACCAAGGCGCCGCTCCTCGGCGTCGTGCCGCATACAAGTCAGCAGGCTCCCGGTGTGCGCGCGCTGGCCGAGCACGCGGCCGTCTCGCGCCCGGGATTCTTGACGTTCGACTCGAGCTACGAGACCACGATCGACAGGTACTTCGCTGATGTCGCCCATGACAGCGGCGGATCGTCCAACGTCTACTCGGCCGCCACCCAGTACTCCGACGGCTCAGGCTCGGTCCAGTACCGGTCGGCGTTCGGCGGCTCCTTTGTCGACCACGACCCGCTGCCGGCGAACGGCTGCAGTGACGGCAAGGACTCCGCTTGCGTTTCCAAGACACAGCTCCAGGCCGAGATTCAACGCGTACTCACCCTGCAGGGCTGGCACGGCTCCAGCAGCAACCTGTTCTTCGTCATGACGCCTGACGGCGTCGGGTCCTGCGTCGGAAGTAACACGCAGTGCTCGACCAACTACTTCTGCGCGTACCACGACGACTTCACCGACTCGAGCGGCGAGCAGGTGCTCTTCGCGAACGAGCCGTACCAGGCGGCCATAGCCGGCTGCGAATCGGGCTCCGCCCCCAACGGCGGCGACGCCGACACGACGATCAACACGATCAGCCACGAACACAACGAGGCAATTACGGACCCCCTCGGGAATGCCTGGTGGTCGAATGACGGAAGCGAAGACGAGAACGGCGACCTCTGCGCGTGGACCTTCGGGGCAACGCTCGGCGGCAACACCCTCGCGCCGTACAACCAGGTGATCAACGGCCATCACTACTGGCTCCAGCAAGAGTGGAGCAACGCAGACAACGGCTGTGTCCAGCATCTCGGCGGGCCTGCCACGGCGGCCCAAGGGGGCAGCGGGCCGCTCGTCGATCACGGTGGGCCCGTGATGCACACGAACACGACGTATGCGATCTACTGGCTTCCGCGGCCGGGCAACCGGACTTTGCCGACCGTCTCCGGGACGGCAGCTGCGGGACGGACCCTCACGTCGTCGAAGGGCGCGTGGAACGGCTCGCCGACCGGCTACGCATACCAGTGGCAGCGCTGCTCGGCCAAGGGCAGCGCCTGCGTCGATATCTCCGGCGCGACCGATGCGCAGTACAAGCTGACCCGCGCCGACGCGAGCAAGTACGTGCGGTCGACCGTGCGGGCCGAAAACGTGAACGGCTCTTCCGCATTTGCCGCGTCCGGCGGCGAGCTCGTGACCCTGACCCCGCATGCCGCAACGGCGCCGCGCATCGCGGGAGTGGCACGAATAGGACGCCGACTGACCGCGAGCAAGGGTTCGTGGAGCGGGCCGCCGAGCAAGTTCAGCTTCCAGTGGCTCCGCTGCAACGCCGCCGGCGGATCCTGCGTCGCAATCGGCGGCGCGACGCATTCCGCGTACAAGCTGACGACGCGCGACGCCTCGCATCGGCTCCGCGTGCGCGTCACGGCCGCCAATGCCGCCGGGCGTATGACCGCGACCTCACGCGCGACCTCGCGCGTGTCCGCCGCCAAGCACTAGCTCACCGAACGGGGAATCGCCCTCCGGAGCGCATCTGCCGATGCGTGCTTTGGTGAAGGCGTCGCTCTTCGTAGTCCTTGCGGTCGGGCTGCTGCTTTCGGGCGCCGCCGGCTCCGCGCCCGCGGCTCGGCATGCTCCGATCGACAGCCTCCCGCATGCGTTTGGCGCCGAGAAGGACGCGAGCCCGAACGACGTCGACCTCAACACCCAGCCCTGCGACTCCTCGAACTGGTGCTGGGTGATGCGGACGAACACCGTCTTCGCGATCTACTGGATGCCGACGGGGAGCACGTGCGGCTCGGTCTCGTGCGCGAGCTACGAGAGCACGGTGAACCGGTACTTCACCGACGTCGCCGCCGCGAGCGGCACCAACACGAACGTCTACTCCGACGACACGCAGTACTACGACGCGACGGGCGATGCCGCCTACGACTCGACGTTCGGCGGCTCCTACGTCGACACGAGCGCGTTCCCGGCGAACGGCTGCACCGACGGCTCGGACGCGGTCTGCGTCAGCAACCAGGCGCTCGAGGCGGAGATTCAGAGCGTGGTCACGGCCGAGCACTGGCCGAATGGAAAGACCAGCCTCTTCTTCATCCTGCTCCCGAGCGGGATCGGCGCCTGTTACGGCGGGACGCACTGCACGACGGATCCCGTCAACGGCTGGTGCGCGTACCACAGCGGCTTCATGGGGGCGAACAGCAGCCCGATTGTCTACGCGGCCGAGCCGTTCGACGGGACGATCACCGGCTGCCACGGAGCCGTTGGCCAAGGCTTCCCGAACGGCACCGACGCCGACTCGGCGATCAACACGATCAGCCACGAGCAGAACGAGGCGATCACCGATCCCTGGGGCAACGCCTGGTTCAACGGGGACTACGAGGAGATCGCCGACCTGTGCGCCTGGACCTTCGGCTCACCGCTCGGCACGGCCAGCGGGGAGCCGTACAACCAGCTCATCAACGGGCACGCCTACTCCGTCCAGCGGGAGTACAGCAACGACGGCAGCGCGTGCGTCCAGCGCTACGGAGCCGCGGCGCCGTCGGCGTCGCCGGCGAACTCGGCACGGCCCGTCGTGTCGGGCACGGCGGCGGTCGGTCATGTCCTCTCGACGACGAACGGAACGTGGTCCGGCAGTCCCTCGGCCTACGCCGTCCAGTGGCTGCGCTGCACGGCGAACGGCAAGAGCTGCGCGTCGATCGGCGGGGCCACCGGAGCGTCGTATACCGTCGCGGCAGCGGACGCCGGCTACAGGCTCGAGGCCCGCGTCTCGGCGACGAACTCGGCGGCGACGGTGACAGCGACTTCCGCGGCCACCGCGGTCGTCGTGGCCAAGCCGAGTGTGTCGCGCGCTCCGCACATCGCGGGCAGAGCGAAGATCGGGAAGCGCCTCGCGGCAACGACCGGGTCGTGGACGGGCGTCCCCGCGAGCTATTCGTACGTCTGGCTCCGCTGCAACGCGAGCGGCGGCCACTGCGTCCGGATTCACGGCGCCAACGCGGCGACCTACGCGGCGGGAGCCGCCGACCGCGGCCACCGGCTGCGGGTGCGGGTCACGGCGGTCAACGTGGCCGGGAGCGGAGCGGCGACGTCGCACGCCACCGCCCGCATCCCGGCGGAGCGCTAGCGCTTCTTGCCCTTGCTGAGCACGAGGTTGACCTTCGAGCCCGCCGGCAGGTCGGTCCCCGCCTTGGGCTTCTGCGAGATCACGCGTCCCTTCTTGACCTTCGAGAACTTCTTGGTGACCTTGCCCGCCTTGCAGTGGGCGTGGGTGAGCGCGCTCTTCGCGGAAGAGAGCGTTTTGCCCTTCAGGTTCGGAACGACGCAACCGGGTGGGGGCTTGAGGGTGAACGTCGCGGTCAC
>DATFSG010000261.1:0-2312 GCA_035262765.1 Gaiellaceae bacterium
GCGCTCTGGCACGGCGGGATCAGCTTCGGCGGCGTGATGAGCTTCATCTTCGCCGACCTGATCGCGCTGCCCCTGCTCTTCATCTACCGGCGCTACTACGGCGGTCGGCTTGCGCTGAAGCTCCTGCTGACGTTCTGGGCCGTGATGAGCGCCGCGGGTCTGGCGGTCGAGTACCTCTTCCTCGGCGTCGGGATCGTGCCGACCTCGCGCCCGGCGACCGTGGTGCCGACCGAGTTCAGCTGGAACTACACGACCTTCCTCAACATCGTCTTCCTGTTCCTGCTCGCCGGCCTCTGGTGGCTGGCGCGCAACCAGCAGCGGCTCGGCGGCGGCACCGGCTACGCGATCGACCCCGTCTGCGGGATGCAGGTCGAGATTGCGAACGCCCCTGCGCGCTCCGAGCGCGACGGGGAGGCCGTCTACTTCTGCTCCGACCACTGCTGCCACCGCTTCGAGGCGGCCGAGCGGACCGAGGCGACGGTCTAGACGCTGACTGCGCCGAACCAGCGCGCGCGCCGGGTCTCGGCGAACGTCTCCTTCTCCGCGGCGAGCTCTTCGTTCGGGCCGACGACGGTCGCGACCGGCGACGGGCCGCCGAGGAAGTTGGCCTGGATCTTGGCGACGCGTCCGCTGCCGAACTCGATGAAGCAGTTCCCCTCGCCCTCGTAGCGCCGCCCCAGCGTCTCGCCGTGGAGGCTAGCGATGATGCCGTCGGCGACGACCCCGGCCGCGTTCTCGGCGAAGACACCCGCCTTGGCCATCGGGATGTTCACGACGTCGCCCATGGCGTACACGTCGGGAAACGGCGTCAAGAGGTTGTCGCGGTCGACCGCGACCCAGCCGTTCTCGGCGAGGCCCGACTCCCGGACCACGGCCGGCACGTGGTGGATCGGGATCCCCACGAAGAGGTCGTACGGCAGCCGCTCGCCGCTCTCGAGCACAGCTTCCTTGCTCCCGACGTCGAGCTCGACGACCTTCTGCTGCGCCAGGTACTCGATGTCGCGCGCCGCGAGGTCGTCGAGGAAGCGCTGCGAGACCTCCGGCGTGACGGGAACCGGCGCAGACATCGGCGCGACGACCCGGATCTTCGACTGCTCGCGGATCCCGCGCTTGACCAGCTGGTCGTGGAGCAGGAACGCGCCCTCGAACGGCGCCGGCGGGCACTTGTACGGCTGGGCGAAGACGCCGATCAGGATCGTCCCGCCGGTGAACGACGGGAGGGCGTCGCGCATCCGCTCGGTCCCGGGGACCGAGTAGTACTCGAGACCGCCCTCGGCGAAGCCGGGGACGGAATCCATGTCGTAATCGGCTCCGAGCGCGACGACGAGGATGTCGGCGTCGTATGAGCCGCCGTCGGTCGTGACGTGCTTCGCCGCCGGGTCGATCGCCGTGATCCGCTCCTGCCGGAACTCGACACCGGGCTTCGCAAGATCGCTGTAGTGCAGGCGCAGCTCCGACGCGTCGGCCTTGCCGAACAGGATGTCGAGCTTCGAGAACCCGAACGTGAACGAGTCCTTCTTGTCGATCAGCGTGACGTTGACTTCGTCCGCGACCGCGTCCGAAAGCTGGCTCGCAAGCTCCAGCCCGGCGAATCCCGCTCCGAGGATGACGACGTGCTTCATGCTGCCAAGCCTACGCCGAGTCGAGATAGGCGAGCACGGCGAGCACGCGGCGGTGCGTCTCGTCGGACGGCGGGAGGCGCAGCTTCTGGAGGATGGAGGCGACGTGCTTCTCCACCGCGCCGACGGTGAGCACGAGCGCCTCGGCGATGCTCGCGTTCGAGCGGCCCTCGGCCATCAGCGCCAGCACCTCGTTCTCGCGCGGCGTCAGCGCGGCGAGCCGGTCCTCGCGATGGCCGACGAAGTGCGCGACCACCTCCGGATCGAGAGCCGTGCCTCCCTCGGCGACGCGGCGCACGGCCTCGACGAACGCGTCGACGTCCATCACGCGGTCCTTCAGCACGTAGCCGACCCCGCCGCGTCCGTCGGCGAGCAACTCGCGCGCATACGTCTCCTCGACGTACTGCGAGACGATGAGGACTGCCGTCTCGGGAGCGCGTTCGCGCAGGTGAAGCGCGGCGCGGAGACCTTCGTCGCGGAAGGTGGGGGGCATGCGGATGTCGACGATGGCGATGTCCGGCCGCTCACGGAGCACTGCGTGCACGAGTGCATCCCCATCTCCGACGGCGGCGACGACCTCGATCTCGTTGTCGCGAAGCAGCCGCGTCAGACCGTCGCGCAGGAGGGCGAGATCCTCGGCGATCACCGCGCGCACGGCAGCACCGCCTCGATCACCGTCGGCCCGCCGTCGGG
>DATFSG010000262.1:0-3541 GCA_035262765.1 Gaiellaceae bacterium
TTCCCGATCAGCTTCGGGACGCGGCACAGCGGTGGCGTGAGCGATCCGACCGTGAACGTTCCCGAGGTCACACCGGTGTTGCCGACGTTGTCCGTGGCCGTCACGTGCCACGTGTGCTGGCCCTTCGACCAGCCGAAGACGAGCGGCTGATAGACGAACTGGGTTCCGTCGCTCCCGAGCGATTGCACGACGGCACCGTTGTCGATGGTCAGCGTGGCGCCCGCGAGACCGCTGAGCGCGTCATGGACGTCGAGCACGAGATTCGTCGAAGCCGAGATCCTCGGTAAGGACACGGCCGTCACGGCCGGCGGCGTCCCGTCGACCACGACCGAGGCCTTTGCCGAGCCCGAGTTGCCCTCCGCATCCGTGTAAGTCAGGGCCGCGGTGTACGTCCCGTCGGCGACCGGAGTGCCACCCTGGTCGAGACCATCCCATTGCAGTGTGTGATCCCCGGCCTTGACGGAGTCACTGGTGGCCAGCGTCTCGACCACGGCTCCCGAGGAATCCTTGATCGACGCGCTCAACGTCACGTCGCCGTCGACGTGGTAGCTGACGATCGTGGCCTGGTTCCGCGGGATGTAAGGAGCGGGGAATCTCAGCTGCGTGACCTTCACCGGCAGCGCCTGAATCGAGAGCGTCCAGTCCGCGGTGGGTCCCGCGAGCGGCGTCAGGTAGACGGCCGAGTGGCGATCGCCGAAGTTGCCGAGCAGGAAGTTGCCCGACGAGGTGAACACCTGATCCGTCTGACCGTTCGACAGGTCGACGCTGCCCTGCGTCAGGGTCAGCGACACGTAGTAGGTCGCGGTCGCCGGTGCCCAGAACTGAACCTCGTTGGTCGACGAGCACGAGGGGCAGGTCGTAGCCGCACCGGAGACCGAGGCCGGCGCGGTTGGCGCGTCGTAGAGCGCGATCGAATAGCCCACAGTCGCGGCGCTTCCGGAACAGAAGATCTGGACGTTCGCGGCGTCGCCCTGGTTGAGCGGATAGCCCAATGCCCCCCACACGCTGCCTGCGCCACCCGTGTCCACATCCGTGGGGTAGGCCTCGAGCGTGGCCGGGCCGTCAGTCGTGAGCTCGGCGATCGGGTCGGGGTGATCGCCGGAGATGTGTTGGACGAAGAACGTCGTCGAGCCGACGGCCGGGTCACACGTTCCCGAGCCGGATGCGAAGGGTGAGCCGAGCCCAGGGTCCACCGCAGACGACCGCGGCGCCAGCGTCGATCGCCGACCGCCGGCGCTCCCGAATGCAACGGTGGCCAGGCTCAGTACAACCGCTGCTGTCCCGACCAAGCCAAGCAGCCGGAGGAGCCGGGACGCTACAGGCCCTCCTTGAACGTGACGTTGGACAGGCCGACGTAGTTCTGGGCAGGCCCGATCACCGTCACATCGCCGCTGCTTGCGACCTGCACGTAGGCGGCCGAGCCTCCCGCTCCGTAGACGGCGAAGTAGAGATTCTTCGCCGGCCGATAGCCGGTCGGCAGCGTGAAGATGGTGGTCGTGGAGGCATTTACGTTCCCGGCGTTGCCCTGGAGGTGGACGACTCCCCAGGTGTCCTTGTAGAAGGAGAGACCTTCGTCGCCGGAGCCGAGCGCGGACGACCACCCGTTCTCGAACACCGGCTGGTTCGCGGCGCCGATGACGTGAGGCGGTTCGATCGCCGCCAGGGCGAAGTAGCTCGCCGGGTAACCCCCGAGCGCGGTCGCGTTCTGTGCGGTCTTGGCGTACGTCGCGTTCTGCGCGGTGTCCGCGCTCTTGGCGTTCTGAATCTTCAGCCCGCGGCTGTTGATCTTGGAGGCCGTGACGGCTTTGTTCCTGATTTGGGCGGTGCCGACGCTATTTGCCGGCAGGCTTGTCGCGGCGTATGTCGTGCCGCCGAGCGCCACAAAGAGCGCGATAAGCGAGATGACCAAAGCGGGGCTCGGTGCCCGGAACCTACTCACCACAGATTTCCCTTTCGCCTGACGTCAGAGAAACACGACTCTTGACGGCAGACGCCCGATGGTCAAGGCCCTATAACACGATCGTCACAGTTCCGTGCACGCCTTGACACGCGATCGACGCGCGTCGCGAGAAGTCCGCTACGAGTTGGTGGTTCTCGGCTGCCGGCCGCGCCGCGCTTGCTTCTTCCCGTGCTCCACGAGGCGCTTGACCTCGGGGTCCTCCGGGTGCGCATCGACCACGTACTGAGGCAACTTCCCGTCGCCGTAGGTGACGGTGATCCGGACGGAGTCCTGTGTCTCCATCCACTTGCCGCTCAGATCGCTCACCAAGATGGTCTTCTTGGACATCCAAGGTCGAGGCTACCATCGCACCCGGATACTTGTCAGTAACTCGTTCGGGCTAGTCGCGCACGGGCTCGGTGAGGACGAGCCGGTGGAGCTGCTTGAGCGCATCGCTCTCGTGTCGACTGTCCAACTCCTTGAGCGAGAGGGCCAGGAGCCAGACTGCGGCATCGACGCTCTTCATTGACCGCTGAATGAACGTGTCCAGGCGCTCGTCAGCGTTGAGCCACATTGTCAGGTCTTGCCAGGCGGCATTCGACGCGGTCACGCCGTCCCGCTCCGACCGGAGGGCCGCCAGGACGAGATCCACTGCCGCCCGCCACTCGGGGTCGTCCTCCCGACCGATCTGAAGCTCGGTGTCAGGGGCCAGGTGTGTCTCCGTGAATACGACCTGGAATTGCCCGGTCCGGTGGCAGAGGTCGTCGGGTACCTGGTCCACCGCACGAAGCTACGGCAAATGACGTGAAATGGGGATGAACGGCTGGTTGCAGCCTGGTGTCGCTGCGGTCGCTATCTGTTGCGCGGGCGCGACGAGACTGTCGCGTAGGCGTACGAGCGGCGGCGCCGAACCTTCGGCCCGACAGCCAATCCCACGGCGAGAAGCGTGAGCAACGTCGTGCCGGCGACCGCGGGGAAGAACCACTCCGCAGGATCGGCGCCCGCCGGGCGCACGCTGTAGGCGCTCTGGCTCGCATGCTTGCGCGCCTTCTCGCGGCGGGGCGCCGATGCAGGCTGCTGCGCCGTCGCTCCACCGGGAGGCACCGGCTGCACGACGCCTGCAGGCGGCGGCACGATCGCGAGCGGGGCCGGCTGGGCGGGAGCCGGCGGCGCCAAGGGTGCCGGCGTCGGGATGACCGGAGCCGGCGGCGGCACCGGGACCGGAGGCAACGGTGCCGGCGTGGCCGCGGCAGGCGCGGGCGCCGGCGGCGGCGGCGCCGCCGCGTTCGGGTTCAGCTGCCCCTGCGAGGTGACGACGACCTGCCTGGCTCCCGCCGCAACCACCGTGCCGCAAGGTGGCCCGAACCCGCCCGCGGTCACCGTCACCGGCACCGAATACGTCAGCAGCCCGACGGTCAGGCTGACCGTGGTCTTGCCGGTGTTGTACGCGCAGAAGAGCCCCGAGGTCGGGTTCTGGTCGGGCTTACCGGTCTTGGGATCGATGAACGGGAAGGCAGAGCTGGAACCGCTCGGCGTCACGAAGTCGCCGACCGAGGGATTCGAGCTGGCGAAGACATAGGCGGGCGGCGTGCAGCCGCTGCA
>DATFSG010000263.1:0-3018 GCA_035262765.1 Gaiellaceae bacterium
CGGCGCAGCCCGGCCGCCGCGAGCCGGTCGACGAGCTCCGCCCGCGTCTCGGGCGGCAGCACGTCGGGCTCGTTCTGGAGCCCGTCCCGTGGGCCGACGTCGCAGAGGAGCACCTGCATCGGCCGAGCGTACTAGCGCGTCCCGAGCTCGAGCCCGAGCAGCCGGGGCAGCGCAGCTCCCGCTCTTGCGGCCAGCGGCGGCCGGCGTCCCTCCTCCTCCGCCGCCTCGCAGGCCATGATCGCCCAGCGGACGAGGCCGCCTCCGGTGCGCCGCAGCGGCTCCGGCGGTAGGCGGGGCACGTTGCGCGTCGCGAGCGGCGATCGCGTCCACTCGTCGTCGGCACCGAGCGCAAGCGACGCGAGGATCTGGCCCCCGAGCCAAGCAGGGCCGACGCCGTGGCCGGAATAGCCGGCGCCGAAGTGGATCCGCGTCCGCGGCTTCGTGCGGAAGAAGGGCAGGTGATCGGCCGAGACGTCGATCGGCCCGCCCCACGCCCGCTCGACGCGGACGCGGGCCAGGCCGGGCAGCAGCCGCCGCAAGCCGGCTTCCGCGCGTGCCGACGTCGGTGCGTCGCGCGAGAAGCGGTCGTCGATGCGCCCGCCGAACCCGATCGGCCCCGAGCCGCTGCCCATGAGCACGCGCCCATCGTTCGTCGTTCTGAAGTAGTGGAGGAACATCCGCCCGTCGACGATCGCCTCGCCGCCCGTCCAGCCGATCTCCGCGAGCAACTCGGGTGCTGGCTCGGTGAGGACGATGTAGGAGCCGAAGTTCGTCAGGTTGCGCGAGGCCGGGCTCCAACCGGTCAAGGCCGCGTTCGTCGCGAAGACGATCTCCGGCGCGCGGAGGATCCCGCGCGGCGTCTCGAGCTCGCGGTCGCGCACCGCCGTGACGGGCGTCTGCTCGTGCAGCGTGACGCCCGCGTCGAGCGCCGCCCGACGCAGCCCGCGCACGAGCAGCCCCGGATGGACGGTCGCGCATTCGGGGAAGAACACGCCGCCACGGAAGACCGGCGACGACACCCGTCGGGCCACCTCGTCAGGCGTCAGCGCGACCGCTTGGTCCGCGTGACCGACGCCCGCTGCTGCGGCCGCGGCCTTCTCGACCGCGGAGTCCTGCGCCGGCGCGGCCGACACCTCGAGCATCCCGGCCTCGCGCAGCCAGACGTCCTCCCCGCGCGACTCGGCCCAGGCCCGGATCCCAGGGATGATCCGCTCCCCGCTGCGGGCGAGCTCGAGCGCCCGTTCCTCGCCGAGCACCGGGAGGATCGAAGCCAGCGACGCCCAGTAGCCGTGGACAAACCCACCGTTGCGGCCACTCGGCCCGTGCCCGCAGATCTCCGCCTCGAGCAGCGTCACCTGCAGATCGGGCGCCCGCTCGCGCAGCGCGAGCGCGGTCCACAGCCCCGTGTACCCGCCGCCGACGATCGCCACGTCCGCGGTCGCGTCCGCGGCGAGAGCCGGCGCCGGCGGCAGGTTCCCCTCCGCCGCCAGCGCCTGCTCGAGCCACCACGCGGGTAGCCGCGGCTCGACCGTCAAAGGATCCCCGGCGGGGCCACCTCCGTCTTGCGGCGGAAGTACGGCCGGAGCTTGGCAAACGCGATGAGCATGAACGGAATGCCGAGGAGCAGCGAACCGATCCCGATGAAGATCGGCATCTGGATGCCGAGGATCGGTTGCGAGTAGTTGTAGCTCTGAGCGCTCTCCACGATCCACGCCTTGACGAAGATGAAGCCCATCATCACCCCGCCGAGCAGCGGCAGCAGGCCGGCGAGCACGAAGCCGCGGACGCTCTTGAAGAGCTCGCGCCTGAAGTACCAGGCGCACGCGAGACCGGTGAAGCCGTAGTAGAAGCACACCGAGAAGCCGAGGGCCGTGATCGAGTCGTTGAGGACGTTCTGACTCGTGTCGACCTTGATCAGGAAGACCGTCCACACGGCCGAGAGCGCACCCATGCCGATCGTCGAGACGGTCGGGGTCAGATAGCGCGGATGAATCTTTCCGAACACGTCCGGGATCGCACGCCACTTCGCCATGGACAGCGTCGTTCTCGCCGTGGGCAGGATCGTGGTCTGGGTCGATGCGGCCGCCGAGGTGAGGACGGCGATGATCAGCAGCTTGTACCACGGCGAACCGAAGACGCTCTGCCCGAGCGGTTTGAGCACGTCGTTCGAATTCGCACCGAGGAACTTCGTGCCCGCGAATGCCTGCGCCGACGTGGCGACGACCAGGTAGATCAGCACGAGGAGGATCGTCGAGAGCACGGCGGCCTTGCCTGGGCCTTCGGCGGAGTCTCGCGACTCTTCGTTGACCGCGACGCCCGAGTCCCAGCCCCAGTAGATGAAGATCCCGAGCAGCACGCCGGCGATGAGCGAGCTGAAGGACAGGTCGAACGGGTTGAACCACGATGCGCTCACGTGCAGGGAGCTCGCCAGCGCGTTGCCGCTGTAGACCTTGACGAGCGCAGTGATCGAGAAGGCCGTAAGGATGAGGATCTCCGCGCTGAGGAGGAACATCTGCGTCTCGGCCGAGAGCTCGATCCCGCGGTAGCAGATCCAGGTCATGAGCGCGATCCAGACGACCGAGCCGATGATGATCCACGTCGGCGAGTTCGCCCCGTGGTTCCAGTTGAAGAGCAGGTACGTGTACGTCGACGCGATGACCGAGAGCGAGGCCATCACGATCACGTCGGCCACGAAGATCGCCCAGCCGTTCAACCAGCCGATCCACGGGCCGAAGGCGCGTGTCGTCCAGGCGAAGGTCGTGCCTGCATCGGGGTCGGCCTTGTTCAGGTAGCGGTAGGCGAACGCGACGAGGAGGATCGGGATGAAGGAGACGAGCAGAACGGCAGGTGCGTGTACGCCGACGCCCTGGGTCACGACGATGAAGCCGAGCGTCGCTGCGAGCGAGTAGGCGGGCGCCGTCGACGCGACCCCGATGACGAGGTTCGACATGAAGCCGAGCGCATTGGCCTTGAGGCCCTTGTCCCCGGTCTGGATGTGCCCCTCTACGAGGTGCGGCG
>DATFSG010000264.1:0-20542 GCA_035262765.1 Gaiellaceae bacterium
GATCGACGATCTCGTCGTCGAGTTCAAGACCGAAGACGGGATCGTCCATGCAGTGGACGGCGTCTCGTACGAGCTCTACCCCGGTGAGACGCTCGGGATCGTCGGCGAGTCAGGCTCCGGCAAGAGCGTTTCGACGCTCGCCCCAGGCGACGGTCACGTCACCTACTTCTACAGGCGCCCGGAGGACGGCGGCGTCATGCTTCGAGCGCCAACTGTGTGGACGGAGCCGGCAGGCAGTCGGGAACGACTCGACTCACCGCGTTTGCGAGATTCGGAAGCGTCGCATCCACCCCTCGAATTCATGTCCTGGCACGATCCGACGGCGCCGCGACCTCGCGGTGCGGGCCGGCAGTCACTTCCGCGAGGCCGGAGCTTCGACTTTGACCTCGTTGGGGTCCGCGTCCCCTGCGTGGCGGGCGCGGACCCCAACTCACTCAAACTGCAGATCAGTGCCCTTCGGGACTGCCCTAGCCCCAGTGCCAGTCCTGAACGTTCCAGGTCGGCCCTTCGGCCGTGGGGTTGTTCGACTTGGACGCTCCTTGGAGTGCCGTCTTGTAGATGAAGATTGTGGGCGAAGAGTAAAGCGGGATCACCGAGATCTGGTCTGAGAGGGTCTTAGCGACGGACTCGTATTGCGCGGTCCGCTTCGCCGGGTTGAAGTTTGTCTCGGCCTTCCGGATCGTTGCGTCAACCTTCTTGTTGCAGTAGCGCTTGTAGTTCGAGCCGCCCAGGTTCTTCGGAGCGTTGTAGCACTGGTAGATGGTGTCGAATCCGGAGGGATCCGGGCTTGCGGCGACCCAGGCGTACTCGCCGAGGTCGAAGTCGGTGTTCGGCAGCACGGTGCCGAAGAACGTCGCCGGATCGTGGATTGTGACATCGAGCTTGATGCCGATGGCCATCAGTTGCTGCTGGAAGATCTGGCTGCTCTGGACCCGCGAGGCCCGACTTGTGGTGTCGAAGCGGAACTCGGTCTTCTGACCACCGCACGACCAGACCTTGTTGTTGTTGGCGCTCGGCGACGCTGGACCGCCGGTGCACCCGTGCGACCTGAGGACCTTGATCGCACCCTTCGGGTTGTAGTTGAACTTCTTGAAGTACGCGTACTTACCCGAGGCGTTGGTGCCGATCTCGTACTCCGGGTTGTTCAGCGGCTTGAGGCCGGGGGCGATCGAGCCGTACAGCGCCTTGATCAGCGACTGCCGGTTCATGCCCTCGGCGATCGCGGCCCGGACGTACTGCTTCGCGAGCAGCGGGTTCCAGTGCGCGCGAACGTTCGCCGCCGGATTGACCTCGACGTCCCAGTGCTCCTGCGTGAAGCTCGGAAGGGCGCTGTAGTGCAGGTTCTTCTGATGCACGAGCGTCGACAGAGCCGACTCCGGGGACGGAGCGATCGCGTCGACCTCGCCACCCCGCATCGCCTGGATCTCCGAGTTGGTGTCGGTGATGATCTTGAAGGCGATCGAGTTCAGGCCGGCCTTCTTGCCATACCAGTGCGGGTTCTTCTTGATCAGCATGCCTTGGCCGGGCGTGTAGTTGGCGAGGTAGAACGGGCCGTCCGAGATCGGGTGCCCGTCGTTGCCGCACACGCAGTTGTGCCAGTACGTGTTGAACGACTGGCCCTTGAGCGCGAAGCCCGGGAAGATCTCGCCGAAGAGGTCGCGGTAGTCGGCGACCGGTTGACCCTTCCTCCAGTAGAAGGTCACGACCTTCTTGCTGTTGATCTTGTAGTGCGAGATGTTGGTATAGCCGGTGCTGGACGCCACGTTGTTATTCGGGTCCGTGATCTGCTTGAACGTGTAGACGTAGTCCGCGGCGGTAACCGGGATCAGCTTATGGCCGACCCAGTACCAGTTCGCGTCCTTGCGAATCCAGATCTTGAGGTACTTCTTCGTGGCGACCACCTTCGACGCCATGGCGAGGTGGTAGTTGCCGTTTTGATCGAGGATGTAGTTGCCCTCGAGAACCGGCGTCGTGCCGACGATAGCCGCGTAGAACGCGATCTCATCCGCATCCAACGTGTTGAAGCCGGTGACCGTCTGCTCGAGGCCGAAGACCATGGTTTTCTTCGCCTCGCGCGCAGCGGGAGTGCGCGGGACGTTCGCCCACGCCTTGGCAAACGGGGCCGCATGGAGATTCGAAGTAACGCTCGAGCCCGCGGCCGCCATTCCTGCGGCTGAGCCCGCAAGCCCAAGCACAGCGAGAACCGCCGCGGCAAGGAACCAGACCCGTCTAGGCATTTGCAATCCTCCGTTCAGTCACGCGCCAGGAGCCTTGGACGGCGGCGCCAACTCGCTCCGACACTCCAAGAGAAGCGTCCGTCAACTGCTTAGACGCCACCAGCCGTTACGAGACAGAGACACTCGGCAGGTAGTCGGGAGAGCCAGTCGCGGGTCGGACGCGGGCGGATTCGACGGCCGGCCACATCCTCAACCGACCCGGGGCGCATCGACCGATCCGATGACGGTCCCCAGACTTGATGCGCGGCGCAGCTGGTGCCTCGGCCAGACATTTGACCGGCTTCATTGCATTCTTTGGGTCTTTCAAGTCCGTTGTGCCAGCGCGCCCGAGGTGGGGCCTCATTAGCAGCTGCAGGCTGATAATCGCGTCCGGCTGAGACTACGGCAGCCCAGCGATGCTCACATCCCCATCTCCGAGCTCAAGCGGCTTCGCGTTCAGACGCTTCGACCGCTCGCACGATGCCCGCGAGGCGCATGATCGCGGGTTCAAGTGTTGCCTCAGGCACTCCGCCGTAGCCAATCAAGATGCCGGCTGGGCCGGCATAGCCGAGGAACGCATGCTGATCGAGCGTCTCGACAACGATTCCAGCTTCACGCGCGTCTTCCCGAACCCTCGCCGCCACCGCACATGAGGGCATCTGGAGGATTACGTGCATTCCGGCAGCAATTCCGCGAACCGCGTGCTGCGGAAGCACCTCGTTCAGTAGCAAGACTGCGGCGTCACGGCGCTCACGGTAGACCTGCCTCATGCGTCGTAGATGCCGATCGAAGTCGCCGCGGCGCAAGAAGGTCATGAAAGCGATCTGATCGACGGCAGAGACCTGCAACGAACTTAAGAAGAGTTCTTCCTGGAGATCATCCACCTGGCACTCTGGCAACAACGCCCAGCCGAGACGGAGTCCTGGGATCAACGTCTTTCCGGTCGAGCCCATGTATATGACCCTCTCTGGCGCGAGTCGCTGAAGCGCACCAATTGGCGCTCGGTCGTAGCGGAACTCAGCGTCGTAGTCATCTTCGACAATCAGGGCTCCAGTCTCCTCGGCCCACTCGATGAGCGCCGCTTGGCGCGCTGGCGATAGGGCTACTCCGGTGGGAAACTGGTGCGCCGGGGTGACGAAAACTGAGTCCGCGCCTCGGATCGTGCTCGGGATTACTCCCAGCTCATCGACCTCGGCGGCCACGACCGTCTG
The DNA here is from genome assembly GCA_035262765.1 of Gaiellaceae bacterium. GTDB lineage: Bacteria > Actinomycetota > Thermoleophilia > Gaiellales > Gaiellaceae > Palsa-739. The sequence goes on from DATFSG010000264.1 coordinate 3,428, forward strand.
GCCGCCAGCCGTTGCGACTGCACGAAGGAGAGGATGGCTTGGATTCTCGAACGCCATTCTCGTCCTTCCGTTGCGGGCCAACGCGTGGCAGACAAGGCTGAGTGCATGCGTGACGCCGGTCGTGATGACGATGCGCTCTGGGTGGGCAAGCGCGCCGCGAGCACGCGAGAGATACTTGGCGATCTCGACTCGCACGTCCCAGAGCCCGGCCGGCCCGCTGTAACTTAGGTCGGACGTTGTGGCGCGTTCCAGAGAGTCGCGCATCGCGCGAAGCCAGGCCTCCCGCGGAAACTTTGCGATCTCCGGAAACTGCGGCCTGAGGTTGTAGAAGACTTTGGTGGCCGGGCTCGACGGCCGAGTTGCCTCCGGCTCGAAACGAACGGCGGCTCGTACCGTCGTTGTCGCACCCTGGCGCAGGGTGATGTACCCCGCAGCAGCCAGGTGGTTGTATGCACGTTCGACGACCCCTCGCGAGACCCCGAGATCCTGAGCAAATGCACGCGTCGAGGGTAGTTGGTCGCTCGCGGCCAGCCTCCCCGACTGGATGGCTGCTCGGAGCTGTTCCTCGAGTTGACGCGTAAGAGATCCCGGCCGCGAGCGGTCGAGGAGTACGAGAAGGTCACGTGCCTGTAACTTCGGCGAGTTCATGGACGCGGCAACTCAACGCCGAGGAGTTGCAGCTGATCACGTCCGGTTTCGGAGATGTGCAGCGCCCGCGTGTCTGGGTCGGGCACAAGCCACTCAAGCTCGAGCAGGCGGCAAAGGAGTGCACTTCCGAGCGGCCCAGCGACGTGAGGACGTTGCTCGGTCCAATCGAGACAGCTGCGAGCCGTATCCCCAGCTCTCACGCCGATACCGAGGCGGGCGAGGACCCGGGGACCGAGCTCGGTCACCGTGTAAACACCGTGGTCACCGTCGCGCGTCAAAAGGCCGCGGCGCTCGAGCGCGTCTGAAACGGCGACGCCGAGGCGACCCGCGAGATGGTCATAGCAGTGCCGCGCGTAGCGGATCGAGTGTGCACGCGTGCCCGCGCGCAATGAGGTCACCGGTTGCGTAGGGGCGACGCGAGCGACGGCTTCGATCAATTCCGCGATATGCGGTCCAGCTAGTTGGAAGTAGCGGTGTCGACCACGCACCTGAGCCGTGACCATTCCGCCCTGCACGAGGCGCGTGAGATGGTGGGTCGCGGTCGAAGGAGCGACCCCGGCCTCGCGGGCGAGAACACTAGCGGCGAGCGCGCGTCCGTCGGCAAGAGCGAGGAGAATCTTGGCGCGAGCCGGTTCTGCCAGCAGAGCGCCGAGCGCCGAGAGATCCGTCTCCCCCAGGTGCGCCGGGACCTTCGCGGAAGAAGAGGGCCTAGGGCTCGACACGGCGCAGGAACGAGCGTGACTCGATGAGAATGCACGAGGAATCGCGCGCCTCGCTAAAGTTTTCTTGGGCCTCCGCGTCCTCAGCCAATCGCGCTCGGTAGGTCTCGTAGGCTGCCAGTGAAGGAAAGTCGATGAGCGCGAGGGCGAAGTTGTTCGCACCTTCCTTGGGCAGGAAATACCCGACGAGGAAGCCGCCGCAGCGTTCGATGATCGGCGGCCAGCGGGACGCGTACTGCTCGAATGCGTTGATCTTGTGCGGGTCGAGCGTGTACTGGATACAACACGTGATCATCGCGGTCAGCATGCCACCAGAACCCTTCGATGAGGGTCGAAGCGCCGTCGGACGTCGAGTACGGCCAGTTCGGGGAGTTCGGAAGCGGAGCGATATGAAGCCGACCGAGGAACGCGAAATGTGGGTCTGGAGTCGAGGACGAGAACGCACAAGCTCGAACTCGTGCTCGCCGGGCTCGAACTAGCTGCGCGACGCGTCGTGCCAGACGTCCGCGAGGCGCACGGCCTCCACTCGTCACACTCCCCCGTGCCGAAGCCCCGCGGCGGGGCGGGAGATCTTAAGACCTCCCGGCCCCGCGAGTACGGAGGGTAGGGACCGATAATGCCGACCACATTGTCCCTTTGAGGAGCCACTTCGTCTCGTTTTCGTGCAGCCAGTTCGGCAGGCACACTCGCGGACGATGGGGTCAGCCGAGATCGGAAATGTCGGAACGCAAAGCAGCGAGCGCCGCGTCGTGCGCGGTGCGGCAGGCATCGACGGCTGGGACATGTAGGTCAGGCTGGACGCCGGCGCCTTCCCAATTGTCTCGGGTATGGGGGTTGAGGGACCTGGCGAAGGGGAGCCGGAGTTCGACGTGCGCGTCGAGCGAGACGATCTTGGAGGGGTGTGCGCCGCCGCGGGTGGGTTCGCCGACGAGTGTGGCGCGTCCCAGGGCCTGCAGGTCGTAGGCGAGTTCCTCACCGCCTGAGAATGTCGTCGGACCGGTGAGGACGTAGACAGCCCGATCGAGGTAGCGGGCGCCGGGGACGTGGGAGGATGTCCAGTACTGACGGGTCGGGCCGCGGGGTCCTTCGACTACATCATTGAGGTGGGTTTCATCGTCTGAGAAGAAGTAGCTGCAGAGAAATGCGACACCGTCGGGGCTGCCGCCGCGCGCCTCGCGCAGGTCGAGAATGAGCGCATCAGTGTGCCGGACAAGCGCCATCGCGGCAGCGAGTTTCTCGGCCGCCAGCGAGGCCGATGGCACAAGAGTCAGGGCGATCAGGCCCACGTTGCCTTCGAGGAGTTCGACCCGCTGGATTCCGTGGTTTTCGCGCTGAAACTGCTCGAGCATCGCGGCCACCAGCTCGGCTTCGTCGCGGCTCTTCTCTGCGTCGTCGTGCCAGAGAACGCGAAGATGCTTGTCCTCGCACACCGCGAGCAGGTCGGCGGAGAGCTGTTCGCACAGAGTAGGGCCGACGTCCTCAGAGTAAGCGCCGCTTGCGAGCCGTGAGCGCAGGAGTTGCGCTGCGGCCTCGGCGCGGTCCGGGAAGATGTACGACTCGGCGAGTCGGTCGATGAGCGTTCCCACTAGCGTTTTCGGATCCATCGGCATACTCAGGCCTCCTCTAAGAGAGACGGATAAGCCAAGGTGAGCACCCGAGCGGTTCGCACGCCGTCCGGTGCCTCGAGCATGTGAGCGGCCCACAGCGACGAGGGCAGAGCGTCGATGCCCTGGTGCAGCTCCTCGAGCTCTGTCGCGGTCAGTCGCAACGCCTTTGCGCGAAGCAACGCTGTGTCATCCCATTGAGCGCTTTCCGCACCGCGCGCGAGGAAGCGACCAAGGCATGCGCCTCGCCGGTGAGCACGTCGGTCAGGAGGCGACGCCCTGATTGATCCTCTGCCCCGCCGACACTCATGACTGGCCGCTCTCGATAGCGCCAGCGGCGCTACCCCGTCCCTGTCCGCTCGCAGTACATCCTCGATGTAGCTGAAGCGCTTGAAGGGTCGATCTTGTGCGGGTCGAGCGCGTACCGGCTGCAACAGGTGACCATCGTGGGTCAGCATGCCAGCGCGATCCTTCGACCGAGATGGAACTATCGGCGAGCGCGGCGCCAACCCTCACCGTCGCCTCTGCACTGTCGAACGCTTCCACGTGCGTGATTTGTCGTCGGCATCGCATCTGGGTGACCGGCGCTCGAAAGCCGAGCGGCATTCCTGCCGCCGCGTTGAAGAGCTGGCCTCATCTGACCGATCTCGTTCATGGTCCCGGTCGTTCGTCTACTCGAGGCCCCAGGAGACGATGTGCTCGGGGTGGATGCGGATGAGCGCGTCGGGGCTGTCGATCGCCTCAGCGTGGCCGCGGATCTCGATCGCTCGCGGAGACCATGGGTTGACGCTGGGCAGGTCGTCGATGACGATCGCGGCGCGACCGCTGCGTTTGACGTCGCGGAACTTCTTGGTCGTCTGGACGTCGCGGCCGGTGACGTCGATCGTGTCCAGCTCCTTGTTATGCAGCCAGCCGGAAGGCACGACGTGGGGTGTTCCGTCAGCCCCGACCGTCGCGATCCGGCCGAGCTTGCGTTCGCCGTGCAGATAGGCGAGCTGAGCGTCGTTGAAAAGCCCACTCATTGGCGCTCCTCCTCCCCCGCGGCGTACGCATCAAAGCCCGCGGTCGTGCGGTAGAGCAGCGGGATGATGACCGCCGCCGCGACGAGGTGCATGACAACGAGCGCGAGTCGGTTGCCGGCACCGACGCCGTGTCCCGAGAGTGGAGCACCGAGGCTGACCAACAACGCTACGAGCGCAATCCGCAACCAGAGGCGCGGAGCTCCGCTCGACTTCCGCTCAAGCAGCGCCAACAGCGCCCAGCCCAACGCCGCCGCTAGCGCTCCGACGGATGCGACGAAGGCAACGCTCAACTCCTGCGGTGCGGCCGATCCGAACGCTGGCTGGTGCAGGTCGATCCCGGCCGCCGTGTCGGCAATCAACCAAACAGCAGTGACTGCGAGGGCGGCGGCAGGCAGGGTCATGCTCCTACTCAGCCGACGCTGCCACAGGTTCTGGTACGGGGTGGAGAAGGCGGTCATGGGCACCTCCCGAGGGTGTTGTATGACATCATCAAGGATTATCCATGACACTAGCATCTAAACCTATGACGATGTCATGTACCTTTTCCGACATAGCGCCGGAACCGGATAAAGATCGGTCGGCCCCGCCGCAGTCCGTGCCGCAAGCGCTGGGACGGCTCCGGGTCGCGCTCGACGACGCGTATTTGCGCGCAAGCCGCCAGCACGGCCTCACGCCCCAACAAGCAGAACTGCTCTGCGCAGCTCTTCGACCAGCCCCGGTCGGATCGCTCGCGAAGACGCTTCGCTGCGATCAATCCAACGTCACCCGGCTCGTCGACCGTGCCTCCAAGCGCGGCCTCATCCGCCGCCGCAGCGATCGCGTTGACGGGCGCGTAACCGTCGTCGAACTAAGCGCCAAGGGTCGCAAGGCAGCCGAAGCCTTCATCGCAACCCTCGAAGATCAACTGGCGGCGCTCCTCATGACCTGGCCATCCGAACGACATGACGACGCGGTCGCCACCTTAAGCGCAATCTCCGCTGCGCTCGACCAAGCCGGAGATGCCACATCGCAGGATGACGACGGCCGCAGCGAGGCCACACTTCGGACCCGCTAAAGGCAGTCGCAGGGCAGTAATCGTGTCCTGGCTCACTCGGCTGTTCTTGGACATGGGGCTCGAGGGTTTTGAGCATGACCTTGCGTCCCTCGAATGACCCCGTATCTAGAGGAGCAGACCCGGCCGCAAAGCTCGTGTTGCCCCACGCGTTGCCCCACGACCCAAAAAGATGACCAACGATGCTGCCAGTCGGGCCTGCGTTGGCTTGGTTATGCGATGCCGGGGGCGGGACTCGAACCCGCACGGCCCGAGGGCCACCCGATTTTAAGTCGGGCGCGTCTGACCAGTTCCGCCACCCCGGCGCGGTCAGCGTAACGCCCACCGCAGCGGCCGATACCCTCCCGCCGGAGTGAGCACGCGGGTTCAGGACACGATCATTGCCCTCTCGGTCCTCGGGGTCATAGGCCAGGTGCTCATCGCCCTGGCGCTCGTCATCGGGGTGCTCGCGCTGGTGGGCGTCCGCGGCCCGCTGAACTTCATCCGGAATCTGTTGTGGGGTTACGAGCTATGGGGAGCCTTCGTCGTCGCGGCGATCGCGACCGGCGGCAGCCTCTTCTATTCGCAGGTCGCGCACTTCGTCCCCTGCGAGTTCTGCTGGTTCCAGCGGGTGCTCATGTACCCGCTCTCGATCCTCACGCTGCTGATCGCGATCCGCGGTGACAACCGGGCCGCCCGGTACCTGCTCCCGCTCCCAATCGTCGGCGCCGGCACGTCGATCTACCACATCCTCATCGAACAGGGCGTGATCAAGGAGCCGATCGGATGCTTCAAGTCGGCGCCTGGGGGGTGCGGCGTCAACTGGATCGCGAACCACTCGTTCGGCTACCTCTCGATCCCGACCCTGGCGCTCACCGCCTTCCTCCTTATCATCGGATTCTTACTGCTCGCGTCCACCGGGGAAGCCGAGGTTCCGGCTACCCTTGCCGCCGATGCCGAGCGGTAAGAGGGCCAGACAACAGAGGCAGGCAGCGGCTGCGACAGCGCCGCCGCCCGTGCGTTCCAAGGGCGTAGGCGGAACTCGTGCCCGCCAGGCTTCGCCGCGCGCGCTCGCAATCGCCGGCGGCGTACTCCTTGTCGTGGTGGTCGGCATCGTGCTGGGCTTCGCACTCACCGGCGGCGGTGGCAGCGGGACCGACACCACCATCAGCCACAGCGGCAGCGGCGGGGTCGTCTCGTCTGCGGACATGGTGAACCTGCCCGCAGTCGGCGATCAGAGCGCGCCGATCGCGCTCCCCGGCGCACCCGAGGCGAACAACCTGTTCAAGGGCATCCCGCAGAACGGCCTCACGCTCGGTGATCCGAAGGCGCCGGTCACGATGGAGATGTTCATCGACGTCCAGTGCCCGGTCTGCGACGACTACGAGGTCAACCACTTGCCGGGCGTCGTCAACAAGTACATCCGCACCGGGAAAGTGCAGCTCCACCTCAAGCCGTGGGCCTTCCTCGGCGGCCAGGGCTCCCAGTCGTTCACCGGCAGGCTCGGCCTCATCGCCGCTGCGCAGCAGAACAAAGGCTTCCAGTACGCCAAGGTGCTGTACGACAACCAGGGCACCGAGGAAACCGGCTGGCTGACCGGCCAGGTGATGGCGCACATCGCCGCGAGCGTGACCGGCCTCAAGCTGGCCCAGTGGCGGGAAGACACGAACGGCCCCGACGTCAAGACGACTGCCAGCGCGGTCGATCAGCTCGCCACGCAGAACAACGTGCAAGGGACGCCGACCATCCTCGTCGGCCCCACGGGCGGCAAGCTGCAGGTCGCGAGCGGCAACACCTACGACCCGGGGGCCGTCGACCAGGCGCTCGCCGCCGCGGTCGCGAACTCCTAGCGCCTCTCGCCGGCGAAAGTGCGCAAAGAGCGCGCTTTTCCTGCTTGACCTTTCGGGCCGTACGCCCTTAGTCTCTGCGAGCCGGTTCCGATGGACTTACGGGTTCGTCGGGGCCGGCATTTTAGTGGTCCGTCCGACCGGGTCTGTACGGTTCCGCGCCCCAAATGATCGTCGGACTCGTCATCGGACTTCTCCTGGGCGCAGCCGCCACTTGGCTTGTGCTGCGCGCTCTGTACGCGAGCCGGATGTCCGCACTCGAGGAGGCGCGTGCCTCGCTCGGCACCACCCTGAAGGCACTCGCCGCCGATGCGCTCGCGACGAACAACCAGTCCTTCCTGGAGCTCGCGAAGGCGCAGCTCGAGCAGCAACAACAGCAGACAACGCAGGAGCTGGAACAGCGCAGGCAGGCCGTCGAGCATCTCGTGACCCCGATCGCGAAGTCGCTCGAGAAGGTCGACGGGAAGCTGCAGCAGCTCGAGCTCGAGCGCACCCGCGCCTACTCCGAGCTGACCGTCCAGGTGCGCCAGCTCGCAGAAACTCAGATTCAGCTCCGCAGCGAGACAGGCAACCTTGTGAGCGCGCTGAGAGACCGCCCGAATGTCCGCGGGCGCTGGGGCGAGATCCAGCTCAGGCGGGTCGTCGAGATGGCGGGGATGCTCGAGCACTGCGACTTCGAGACGCAGGCTCACGTTCGGACCGAGGACAGCCGTCTCCGCCCCGACCTCGTCGTCAAGCTCCCGGGCGGGAAGACGGTCGTCGTCGATGCGAAGTTCGCTGGTCAGGCGTACCTCGAGTCGCTGTCGGCGCGCAACGACGAGGAGCGAGTCGCCAAGCTGCGGGATCACGCCCGCCAGGTACGAGACCACATCACCAAGCTCTCCGGCAAGAGCTACTGGTCGCAATTCGCCGCCGCCCCCGAGTTCGTCGTGCTCTTCATTCCGGGCGAGACCTTCCTGAGCGCGGCCCTCGAGCAGGATCCGTCGCTGATCGAGGAAGGCGTCAACCAGCAGGTGATCCTGGCGACACCGACGACGCTGATCGCGCTCCTGCGCGCCGTCGCCTATGGCTGGCGCCAGGAGACCATCGCCGACTCCGCGAAGGCGATCAGCGAACTGGGACGCGAGCTGTACGGCCGGCTGGCGACGCTCACCGAGCACTTCGCGAAGGTCGGGCGTGGCCTCGACACGGCGGTCCGGTCCTACAACGAAGCCGTCGGCTCGCTCGAGACGCGTGTCCTGCCGAGCGCGCGGAAGTTCCGCGACCACGGGGTCTCTCCCGCCGCCGAGCTTGCCGAACTCGGAGGCATCGAGCGAACGACTCGGCCGGTGACCGCGCCGGAGCTCGGCACCGGCGACACGACTGCCGACGCCGCCTAGAACCTGAGCAGCGCCGCGAGGCCGCCGACCGGCTCGAGGTCGCGATGCTCCTCGCCAATGACCTCGATCGTCCCGCCGTGGGTCAGCGTCTGGTGGACGGCGAGATCGAGGCCGGTGTCGGCCGTCTGCAGAGTCGTCCCGTCGAGCGGACAGCTCCCGTCCATTAGCTGCGCACGACCGCAGGCCGGACACACGTACGCCGGCCGATCGGCGCCGTCCTGCACGAGCAGGAGCTCGACGCGGCCGTCGGACGCAGCCTGCAAGGTCTCCTCCCAGCCCGTCGCCGCGCGGCCGTTCCGGGCCGCCTCTTCGCGCCAGCGGGTGAGCAGCTCCTCCTCCCTGCCGGTGCGCCACTCGTCGAGTAGCGGCCGCGCCGCCTCGAGCAGTCGCGGCGCGTCGACGTGAGCCTCGGCGGCCACCCATCCGACGAGCACCGCTCGCGTCTCGGGTGAGAGTAGGCCCTCGAAGCCGGAACGCGTCTCCTCCGGCCCGGCAAGCACAACACGCACGTCTCGCAGCCCGCGAACGCAGCGGTCGAGTGCGCCAGCCACGTCCCGCAGGTGCCGGTCGACGATCGTCTCGATGCTCCGCTCGTAATTCGCCTGCGACCAGCCGCCCTGGTCATGTCGGCCAGGGACGTCCACGGTCTCGTCGGCCAGCGGCACCAGCTCGCCGGAACGGAGCTGATAGACGTCGCCGCGCTCGCGTCCGACGTATGCGACGACCGCGCCGTCGCCGCGCCCGACACGGCGAACGAGCGGAGCGAGGTACAGCTGCTGCGCAATCCGCGCCTCGTCGTCGACCGGCCACGGCAGCGGAAGCGCAAGGAAGAGGTCGTCACGGGCCGCGGCGAACACGGCTACACCGCGGACCCCCTCCCGGCTGAACTCGCCGCCGAGCCAGTCCTCGATCCGCTCGATGTCGCGCGCAAGCGCTTTCCGTTCGTCGTGGGAGAGTGTCGTGCGCTGCTCGTCCAGCTGCCGCTCGGCGCGTGCGAGCAGCGACCGCGTGGGCGAGGCGAGATCCCCCGCCCGCGGCACGATGCTCGGGTCGAGCCCGACGTAGATGCTGACCGCGCAGCCATGCGTCGCCCGGAAGGCCGCGAGCTCGCGCAGCTGCTCCCAGGTGATTGTTGCGGCCACGCCGCCCACCTCCCCCGCGCCACGGATTTCATGCCTCCGGGGAACGTCAATCCGGCCGAAATCGTTTAATACATGGACACTTTTTTGCGAGAGAGGAACCGATGACCGACGTACGTGACCTGATCGTGATCGGCGGAGGGCCGGCGGGCTACACCGCGGCTCTCTACGCTGCACGCGCGAACCTGCAACCGCTCGTGATCGAAGGCTTCAACTGGGGAGGCCAGCTCATGATCACGAGCGACGTAGAGAACTATCCGGGCTACCCCGACGGGATCATGGGCCCCGAGATGATGGCCGAGTTCCGCCGCCAGGCGGAGCGCTTCGGCACCGAATTCGTCACCGACGACGTAACCCGCGTCGACTTCTCGGAGCGGCCCTACCGCGTCTGGGTCGAGGGCGAGGAGTACCGCGCGCGCTCGGTCATCGTTGCGACCGGCGCGAGCGCCCGCTGGCTCGGGCTCGAGTCGGAAGAGCGGCTGAAGGGCCGCGGCGTGTCGGCCTGCGCGACCTGTGACGGCGCGTTCTTCCGCGACAAGCACATCTACGTGGTCGGCGGCGGCGACTCGGCCTTCGAGGAAGGTCTCTTCCTCACGCGGTTCGGCTACAAGGTCACGCTCGTCCATCGCCGGAACGAGTTCCGGGCCTCGCAGATCATGATCGACCGGGCCCGCGACAACGAGAAGATCGACCTCAAGACGCCGTACGTCGTCGAGGAAGTGCTCGGCGAGGACTCGATCAGCGGACTGCGGCTGCGCAACACAGAAACCGACGAGACGGAAGACGTCGAGGCCGGCGCGCTCTTCGTCGCCATCGGCCACGACCCGAACACGAAGCTCTTCGTCGACCAGCTCGACCACGACGAGAATGGCTATCTCGTCACGAAGCCCGGCACGACCGAGACGAACATCCCGGGCGTCTTCGCTGCCGGCGACGTGCAGGACCACGTCTACCGCCAGGCCGTCACTGCTGCCGGCAGCGGCTGTATGGCCGCCCTCGACGCGGAGCGGTTCCTCGCAGCCGACGAAGGCCACAGCGGCACCGCTCTCACCGCCCCGAGGCCCGAAGCCGAGCCGACGAAGGTCTAGAGCGCCGTCGCAACTCGCAGCTAGCCTGACGCCCGTGCCGCACTTCATCTGCCCGAATTGCAAGGAGCGGTCGATCGACATCGACCGCAAGGAAGGGATGTACGACGAGGCCGTCGCCTGCCATCACTGCGGGTTCGGCTTCCTGTTCGAGCTGATGGACGACTACTACCCCGCGCCGACGACAGGTCTCGTCACCTGCGACCAGGAGGGCCGCATCCTCGCGATCGGCCGCGGCGTCTTCGAGCTGAGTGGCTGGAGCGAGCAGGAGGTGCTCGGCGCGGACGTGATCTCGGCCTTCGGGCTCGCCGGGTTCCAGGAGGAGAACAACCCCGTCAAGCTCTCGCTCGAGTGGGGCGTGCGCCGACTGAACGAGAAGCTGCAGCTGCGGGCGAAGAGCGGCCACCTGAAGCCCGTGATCGGCGACTTCTTCCCGGCGCTCGACGACGACGGCGGCCTGCTCGTAGCGCTGACACCCGCGCCCGGCTAGATTGTCCGCCGGTCGCCTTCGGGTGCCTGGGCGATGGAGCTCGCCCGAACCGCCGCACAGGCTGATGGCTCCTACGATCGAGAGGAGCTTCAGGTGCGCACGGTCGTGGCTATCGGCATTGCGGGAGCGTTCGGGGCGCTGGCGCGTTACGGACTGGACGGGCTCGTCTCGCGACGCCTTCCGTCCGCCTTCCCCTGGGGGACGTTCGTCGTCAACATGAGCGGCGCGTTCGTCCTCGGTTTCCTGATGACGCTCATGACCGAACAGCTCACGACGGCATCCTGGCTGCGCTCGGCGCTCACGATCGGGTTGCTCGGCGCCTACACGACGTTCTCGACGTTCTCCTACGAGACCTATCGCCTGCTCGAGGACGGGGCGGTCGGACTCGCCGCCGCGAACATGCTCGGGAGCGTGACTCTCGGCCTCTTCATGGTCTATCTCGGAGTCGTCGCCGGGAGAGCGCTGTGAAGCTCGAAGGTGAGGGGAAGCTGCTGCGCCTCTTCATCGGGGAGTCCGACACCTGGCACGGCAAGCCGCTCTACCAGGCGATCGTCGAGCGCGTGCGCCAGGAGGGGCTTGCCGGCGCAACCGTCGTTCGAGGCATCGAGGGATTCGGCGCCGACTCGCGCCTGCACACCTCGCGGATCTTGCGCCTGTCCGAGGACCTCCCGGTGGTGATCGAGATCGTCGACACGCCCGAGCAGATCGACCGCGTGGTGCCGATTCTCGACGAGATGGTCGGCGAGGGGATGCTCACACTCGAGCGCGTGCAGATCGTCTCGTACCGTTCGAGCGACACATAGCGTCCGACGGCCACAATGGGCTCGTGGACTCGCTCCGCGGACACCTCCTCGTTGCGTCGCCGGCGCTGCTCGACCCGAACTTCCGCCGCACCGTCGTGCTCGTGACGGAGCACACCGAGGACGGCGCGGCCGGGCTCGTCCTCAACCGTCCATCGCCGGTGGAGGTGGCGGGCGCCGTGCCGCAGCTGGAGTTGTGCGTCGATGACGGCGAGCCGGTCTGGGTCGGGGGGCCTGTCCAGCCGGAAGCCGTGCTCGTGCTGGGCGAGTTCCTCGACCCGGACGATGCCGCGGTGCCGCTGTTCGGCGCGCTCGGCTTCCCCTCGCTGGCCGACCCGGACGAGATCGTCCCGGCCACGATCCGACGGCGGGTGTTCGCGGGGTACGCGGGTTGGGGCGTCGGACAGCTCGAGGCCGAGGTCGCAGACGAGGACTGGATCCTCGAGCCGGCGCTCCCCGACGACGCCTTCACTGACGACCCCGAGGAGCTCTGGCGCGACGTCCTACGCCGCAAGGGCGGAATCTATGAGCTCGTGTCCCGCATGCCGGAAGACCCGCGCGTCAACTGAGCCGCTCGAAGGCGAAGGCGAAGGTGATGCGCGGCAGCGAGAACTGCTCGCCGTAGCGGAAGGCGATCTCACGAACCTCGGCGAGGCGTTGATCCCGCTCCTCGGCCTCCATCGTCACGACCGCGCTCGTCGTCGAGATGTACGCAACCAGAGCCTCCGGGCTCGACTCCCAGACGCTCTCGACCACCGTCCGGCCGAGCTCGCGGAACCACGGCTCGCGCGGCAGCGCCTCGTCCCAGTAGGGCTGGTGGCCGGCGTAGCCGACGATCGGCCCGAGCTCGTGCTGCAGGGGGTCGCGCTCGTCCCACCAGTTCCAGAGCAGCGCGAGCCCTCTCCGGACGACGCGGTGCAGCTCGGGCACTGCGCGCTCGCGGTCGAACCAGTGGTACGCCTGCCCCGCGAAGGCGGCGTCGACGCTCTGGTCCGGCAGTGGGATGGCCTCGGCGGGCGCCTCGTGGGCTTCGGCTTCCGGAACGACTTCGCGAAGCTGCGCGAGCATCGGAGCTCCCGGCTCGACCGCCACGACCTCGAAGCCGAGCGCGACGAGGCCGCGCGTCAGCTTCCCCGTCCCGGCGCCGATGTCGAGGACACGCGCCTGCTCCTCGAGCCCGATCTGACCCGCGGCCCAGCGCAACGCCTCCTCGGGATACTCCGGCCGGCTCCGCTCGTACTCGGCGGCGACTGTCTCGAAACTGCGAGAGCGGGTGGCGCGATCAGACACGCGACGACGGGCAGAGGTCGTTCACGACGCAATCCTCGCAGCGCGGGCGCCGCGCGTCGCAGACCCTGCGGCCGTGCCAGATCAGGAGGTGCGGGAAGCGGCCCCAATCGGCGCGCGGGACGAGCCGGACGAGGTCGCGCTCGATCTTCACCGGATCCTCCTGCCGCGTGAGCCCCAGCCGCTGCGAGAGGCGCCGGACATGCGTGTCGACGACGATTCCCTGCGGCTCCCCGAGCTCCGCCGCCACGACGTTGCCCGTCTTCCGCGCGACGCCCGGCAGCCGGATCAGCTCCTCGAGACGCGTCGGCACCTCGCCGTCGTACTCCTCGATCAGCATCCGCATCGTCCCGCGCAGCGACTTTGCCTTCTGGCGGTAAAAGCCGGTCGCGAAGACGTCGCGCTCCAGCTCCTCCTGCGGCACGGCGAGATAGTCCTCGGGCTTGCGGTACTTCTCGAACAGCGTCTGCGTGACGCGGTTGACGTTCACGTCGGTCGTCTGCGCCGAGAGCATCACCGAGACGAGCAGCTCGAGTGGCTCGCGGAAGCGGAGTGCGATCGCGGCGTCGGCGTGCTCGGCGGCGAGCCGCTCGATGATCGGCCCGATCCGCTGCTTCTTCGGCCCGACGCGCTTGCGGGCCTCGTGCAGGTAGCTACGTGGCAACGGCTTCGGGGAGACGCGGACGCAGGCGCGGCCCCGCGCAGACGAGGTCGAACGCCGGGCAGCCGGCGCACGCGAAGTCGCTCGGTGTCGGCGGGAACTCGCCGGCCTGGATGCGGGCGATCGCGGCGGACAACTCGGCCTCGAGTTCGGCCACGTCGGTCCGCGTGAAGACGGCTTCGACCGGTGCGTCCGGCCGCTCGAGGAAGTGGTAGACGACCTCGACCTCGTCCGCGCCGGCACGGAAGCACGCGAGGGCGTAGACGAGCCGCTGTAGGCGGTAGTCCTCGTCGACGACTTCCTCGGGCGAGGCGTCGCCGAGCGCATTCGTCTTGTAGTCGACGACGAGCGCGCGACCGTCGCGGAGATGGAACGCGTCGATGAAGCCGTGCACGAGCACGCCGTCCTGCTCGAACGTGAAGTGGCGTTCCTTCTCGACGCCCTCGAGGGTCGCGACCCGCCGGGCGAGATCGGACTCGCAGTAGGCCGCGACGAAGCCGCGGACCACCTCGTCCTCGAGCTCCGGCGTGACCGGCGCGGCGAGGTCGATCTCCTCGAGCAGCGCGTGCACGGCGCTGCCGATCTCGGTACCCGACCGCTCACCGGGCTCTCCGCCCTCGACCGGCCGCTCGCTCATGCCGAGCCCGTAGCGCGCGAAGTACTTGTACGCGCACTGCTCGAACAGCGAGAGTGACGTGAACGAGAGCCGGCGCACGCGGTGCAGCGGCGGCTCCGGCAGCGCCACGAGCGGCGGCAGCTCCGGCGCCACCGTCCTGGCCACGACATCCTCGAGGGCGGTGAAGAGCGCCAACTGGCCCTCCTCCAGTTCCTCTGCGTCGGGCTCCGCGGTCTCGGGCTGCTCGGGCCGGAACCGGTCGAGCCGAACGAGGAGCCGCGCGTCGCCGCGCACGAGCTCGAGCGGCGTGTCGCCGGCCTCCCCGAGCTCCTCGTCGGCAGCGAGCCGGTCGAGCACCCACGCGATCGGAGTCGGCGTCTCGCGCTCGGCACCGAGGTCGACCGAGCCGGAGACGATCAGCCGCTCCTTCGCACGCGTCATCGCGACGTAGTAGAGGCGCAGCCGCTCGGCCCGTTCCGCCTCCTGCCGCGCCTCCTTGACCGCCTCGTAGTCGAAGGCGCCGCGCCGCTTCGCCGTCACGGGGTCGGCGACCCGGAAGCCGAAGCGTCCGTCGGGCAGGGCGAGGATCTCTTCAGGCGAGGGCGGCACGCGGTCGCGTCCGGCGTCGGCGACGATCACGACCTTGAACTCGAGGCCCTTCGCGGCGTGGATCGTGAGGAGACGCACCGCGTCAGCACCCTCCTCCTCGGCGACCGCCTCGAGCTCACGCGCGCCGACCGCCTCCTGCTCGGCGACGAACCGGACGAAGCCCTCGACGTCGGGCCCGCGCAGCTCCTCGTACGAGCGTGCGAGGCGGGCGAGCTTCCGCATGTTCGCGTAGCGCCGCTTCCCGTCCCACTGCGCGAGCACGGCGAGGTCGTAGTCGTGCTCGGCGACGATCTGCTCGCATAGCCGCTCGAGCGAGAGCCGCGGCATCGCGTCCACGAGCCGGTCGTAGCGCTGGCGGAAGGCGCGCATCAGGCGCTCGTCGCGCTCGGCGAGTCCCGGCGGCAACGAGTGCTCGAGGCCGGTGAAGAGCGGCCGCCGCGACGCAACCCGCCGCAGGAGCGCGAGCGCGTCGTTCGAGACGCCGACGAACGGCGAGGCGAGCACGGACAGGAGCGCGGTGTCGTCGTAGCGGTTCTGCAGCAGCCGGAGGTACATGAGCAGGTCGACGACCTGCTGCTGGCCGAAGTAGCCCTTGCCGGTCGCCCGGTAGGTGGGGAGACCGGCCCGCCGCAGCTCGTCCTCGTACCACTCCGCGTCGGTGCCGGCAGCGAAGAGGAGGACGATCTCGCCGGGCGTCGCCGCGCCAGTGTCGACGAGCTCGCGCACGCGGCGCGCGACGGCGCGCGCCTCTCCGCGCCGCCAGTGGACGCCGCTGTCCCTGTAGCTCTCCTTGTCGGTGACGAGCAGCTCGACCGGATGGCCGAAGACAGGGTCGGGGAACTCGGCGGCGGCTGCGAGCTCCTGGAACTCCCCGCCGAAGTGTGCGCCGAAGAGCTCGTTGACTACCGCGAGCACCTCGGGGCGCGAGCGGTAGTTGAGCGTGAGCGAGAGCGGTTGCCCGACAGCCTCACGCCGCTCGCGGAAGACCTGCACGTCCGCGTGGCGGAAGCCGTAGATCGACTGGAACTCGTCGCCGACGAAGAAGAGCTCCGTCTCGGGCGTCCGCAGCAGATCCACGATCTCGGTCTGCAGGCGGTTCGTGTCCTGGAACTCGTCCACGAGGATCGAGCGGAAGCGCGCCCGTTCTCGGTCGCGGAGCTCGGGCTGCGCCCGGAGCAGGTCGCGCGCCTCGAGCTGGAGGTCCTCGAAGTCCAGCGCCGACTCGCGAGCCTTTGCCTCCGCGTAGCGGGCCGCGAACAGCGTCAGTAGCTCCTGCAGGAGCGCCCGGTCGCGCGCAGCAGCCTCGTCGAGGGCCGCCTGTTCTACCGCCGCGAGCGCCTCGCAGTACGTCGCCGCGCGATCGCCTCGAGCCTTGAGGCTGCCCAGCGACATCAGCCGGTCCGGTCGCCGGTCACGCTCCAGCAGCTCGAGCAGACCCGCGGCGGCCTGGCGTTGGGCGTCGGTCGAGTCGGGATCGGCCGCGAGCGAGGACGCAGCGGCTCTCAGCTCCTCGACCCGCTCGGCGAGCTCCGGTCGCGGCGCCACTGCCAGGTCGAGTTCGCGCCCCGCCGCGCGCAGCGTCTCGTAGACGCTCGTCAGCATCCGCCGCAACCGGTCGCTCCCGTAGGTGGCGAGCAGCTCGAGCCGCTGCGGGTCGTCACCGGCGCAGAACTCGGCGAGCGCGGAGCCGAACGCCTCCGACCGCAGCACCGCGGCCTGCGCCTCGTCTAGCTCGCGGAAGCGCGGATCGAGCCCGGCCGCCAGCGGATACGCCCGCAGCAGACGGGCGCAGAAGCCGTGGATCGTCGAGATCCACGCGCCGTCGAGCCGGCGCGCGAGGTCGTGGCGGCCGCGGTCGGCGAGGGCGGCGCGGATCCGCGTCCTGAGCTCGCCTGCGGCCCGGCGCGTATACGTGATCACGAGGATCGAGTCGACGTCGAGCCCTCGTTCGGTGACCGCCCTGACGACGCGCTCGACGAGCACCGCCGTCTTGCCGGTGCCCGCTCCGGCGGAGACGAAGACCTCTCCGCCCGCCTCGACTGCGGCAAGCTGCTGCCCGTTCAGCTCGTGGTTGCTCACGGGCGCTCGATCCGGCACATCGGCCAGAGGTCGCACCATGCCGGGCAGTCGCCGCCGCGCGGGTCGTGGTGGACGTCGCCCTCCTGGATCCGCCCGGCGA